>NZ_LABZ01000309.1 GCF_001043955.1 Methylobacterium tarhaniae
TCCTTCGAGGTCAGTCCATCTTCGATGGAGCGCGATCTTCGATCGCCAACACCTCAGGATGAGGTCGTCAGCGGGATGAAAGCTTCGACCGAATCGACACGTTCTGCTCGCCCTCGGCGCGGCCCCGGCGGCCGCCTCAATGCGCCGCCACCCCCCGGGTCGGCACGATATCGTTGGCGATCACCTCGCCGAACGGGCCGTCGTTGCGGGCGCCGGTCGCCGCCGTGCCGGTGGTGCTGCGCAGGGGCAGCTTGGGGAAGACCAGCTCGGCGAAGCGGTAGGCCTCCTCCAGGTGCGGGTAGCCGGAGAGGATGAAGCGGTCGATGCCGAGATCGATGTATTCCTTCATCCGGTCGGCGACCTGGTCGGGAGAGCCGACGAGGGCGGTGCCGGCGCCGCCCCGCACCAGGCCGACGCCGGCCCAGAGGTTCGGCGAGACCACCAGCTTGTCGCGCCGGCCGCCATGGAGCTGCATCATCCGGCTCTGGCCGACGGAATCCTGGCGCGCCAGGGTCGCCTGCGCCTTGGCGATGGTGGCGTCGTCGAGGCGCGAGATCAGCGACTCGGCCGCCTCCCAGGCCGCGGATTCGGTCTCGCGCACGATGACGTGCAGGCGGATGCCGTAGGAGAACGTCTTGCCCCGCTTCTCGGCCGCCTCCCGGGCCCGGGCGATCTTCTCCGCCACCCCGGCCGGGGGCTCGCCCCAGGTCAGGTAGACGTCGCAATGCTCGGCCGCCACCTCGATCCCGGCCGGCGACGAGCCGCCGAAATAGAGCGGCGGATAGGGCCGCTGCACCGGCGGAAAGATCAGCCGTCCGTCCTCCAGCCGCAGGTGCTCGCCTTCATAGGTCACGGTCTCGCCGGCGAGCAGCCCGCGCCAGACCCGCAGGAACTCGTCGGTCACCGCGTAGCGCTCGTCATGGGCGAGGAACACGCCGTCGCCGCGCAGTTCCACCGGATCGCCGCCGGTGACCACGTTGATGAGGAGCCGCCCGTCCGAGATCCGGTCGAGGGTCGCGGCCATGCGGGCGGCGGTCGAGGGCAGCTGCAGGCCCGGCCGCACCGCCACCAGGAAGCGCAGGCGCTTCGTCAGCGGTGCCAGCGCCGAGGCGACGACCCAGGAATCCTCGCAGGAGCGCCCGGTGGGAAGGAGCACGCCGAAATAGCCGAGCTCGTCCGCCGCCTGGGCGATCTGGCGCAGGTAGGGCAGGGTGACGGCCCGGGCGCCTTCCTGCGCGCCGAGATAGCGGCCGTCGCCGTGGGTGGGCAGGAACCAGAGGACATCGGTCTGGCCGGTCATGGGGGGACTCCGGTGAAGAGGGGCGCCCGTCTGCGTGTGGGAGCAGGACGAGGACGCATCGAAATCGAAAATGCTCGACGTCATCCCGAGGCTCGCCGGAGGCGACAACCCGGGGTGACGCGGAGGGGAGCAACTTCATCGTGCCGGTCGAACGACCCGTCAGGCCCGCCCATCCAGCAGGTGATCCAGAATCCGCCCCTCCAGGGCGGCCAGGTCCGGGTCGCCGCGTCGGCGCGGGCGGGGCACCGTGACGGGTACGTCGAGGGCGATGCGGCCGGCCTCGACGACGAGGATGCGGTCGGCCAGCGCCACCGCCTCGGCGACGTCATGGGTGACGAGGAGCGCGGTGAAACCTTGCGCGCGCCAGATCCGCTCGATCATCGCCTGCATGTCGATGCGGGTCAGCGCGTCCAGCGCCCCGAGGGGTTCGTCGAGGGCCAGCAGCCCCGGGCCGCTGACGAGCGCCCGGGCGAGGGCCACCCGCTGGCGCTGCCCACCCGAGAGGGTGGCGGGCCACTGTCCCGCCTTCTCGGCGAGGCCGACCTCGGCGAGCGCCGCCGCCGCACGCGCGCGCCGCTCCGCCGCCGGGCCGCCGCGGCTCAGGCCCACCGCGACGTTGTCGAGGACCCGCGCCCAGGGCAGGAGGCGCGGCTCCTGGAACATGATCCGGCGCGGGGCGTCGCCGCCCTCGACCGCGACGCGGCCGGCGCTCGGCGTCTCGAGGCCGAGGATCAGGCGCAGCAGGGTGGACTTGCCGCAGCCCGAGCGGCCGACCACGGCGACGAACTGGCCGGCCGGGATGTGAAGGTCGAGCCCGTCGATGACCGGCGCACCGCGGTCGAAGGACTTGGACAGGCCGCGCAGCGTGATGCCGAGGCCGGTCGTGCTCCGGTCGCGGGCGATCTCGCGGGAGACTTGGTTCTCGCGGGAGACCTGGTTCTCGCGGGTCTCGCGGCGCAGGCGGGTGGGGAAGGCGGGGGCGAAGCCGTCGAACCGGCGGAGGGTGCTGGCGATCATGGCGGAGGACCCTGGAAGGAAGGACGGGCGTCAGGCCGAGCGGTAGGCCGGGTTCCAGGCGAGGCAGGCGCGCTCCAGCCGGCGGGTCAGGAGGTCGGCGACCTTGCCGAGCAGCGCGTAGATCAGGATCGCCAGCACCACGACGTCGACCAGCATGAACTCGCGCGCCTGCATCGCCATGTAGCCGAGCCCCGAGGAGGCCGAGATCGTCTCGGCGACGATGAGCGTCAGCCACATGATGCCGAGGGCGTAGCGCAGGCCCACGAAGATCGACGGCAAGGCGCCGGGCAGCACCACGCGCCAGAAGAGCTCGGCCCGGGACATGCCGTAGATCCGGCCCATCTCGACCAGCTGCGGATCGACCGAGCGGATGCCGTGCAGGGTGTTGGCGTAGATCGGGAAGAACACGCCCAACGCCACCAGGAACAGCTTGGCCTCCTCGCCGATGCCGAACCACAGGATCACCAGCGGGATCAGCGACAGGTGCGGGATGTTGCGGATCATCTGCACGGTGGTGTCGGTGAGCCGGTCCGACAGGCGCGACAGCCCGTTGGCGAGGCCGAGGGAAAAGCCGATGCCGCCGCCGATCAGGAAGCCGCTCGCCGCCCGCAGGAAGCTGACGCCGAGATTGGTCCACAGCTCGCCGGTCTCGGCCAGGCGCCAGCCGGCGGCGGCCACGTCGAGG
>NZ_LABZ01000031.1 GCF_001043955.1 Methylobacterium tarhaniae
GAGCCCCCCCCCCCCGACCCCGCCCGCCCCCAGCACCGGCCGGTCCTCGCGGAAGCGCGGGGCGGCGAAGAACCGGGTGCATCCCAGGTCCCCGGCTCGCGCTCGACGCCGGGGATGTCGGCGAGGTGCGGGAAGATCTCGCTCAGCAGCGTGGGCCCCTCGGAGGGCAGCAGACGCGTGCCCCCCGCCCCCTGCCCGTCACCGCCGATGGCCAGCAGGTAACGCGTGGTCTCGGTGTCGAACCGGTCGTGCCCCGAGGCGTCGATGGCCTGCAGCGCCCGGCAGCCGGCCTCCTCGCAGGCGGCGCGCCGCAGGGCGTGGTGCTGCGCGAGCGCATCCGCGAAGGCCCCACGATTCGTCCTGTCGATGACGTGGAGGCGGATCATGCGCTGACGTCCCTCGGTCCGGCTTCATAAGGCCAGAGGAGGAGGCGTCCCGGTATCCCCGAAAACCGGGAGGGCGGCGCCGGCGCGCGCAAATGGCACAGCCATTCCGCGGCCCGGCCAGGGATGGGGCGGGGACTTGGCCATGCAGGGGACTTGGCCGTGCGGGGGATTTGGCCGTGCGAAGGGCCTGGCCGTGCGAGGGGCTCGAGGACCGGCCGGCGGACCCGGCCGGGGGGCGACGGTCAGAGCACGATCTCGCGCAAGCGCAGGGCCTCGATCACCGTGTGGGTGGTGTTGCGGGTACCGATCTTGCTGCGGGCGTTGCGCAGGTAGGTCGAGACGGTCTCGACCGAGAGGCCGAGGAGGTCGGCGGTCTCCTCCCGTGTGCGCCCCTGCGCGGCGAAGGACAGGACGTCCCGCTCGCGGGCGCTGAGGAGCCGGCCGCCCGGCTTGCGGTGGCGGGCGGTGGTGCGCGCGGCCGCCGACCAGGCGTAGAGCCCGAGCAGGTGGATGGCCCGGCGCACCCGGGGCGTCATCTCGATCCGCTCGCCGGCGAGCGAGATCCCGCCCTGGAAGCCGTGGGCATCGTGGATCGGCACGCAATAGCCCGCGCCCATGCCGTGCTCGCGGGCCTCCTCCATCACCCGGCGGGCCTGGGGGGCGTGGTCCGGCTCGTGCGGCACCTCGTTCCAGGCGAAGGGTTCGGTGGTGCGGAAGCAGTGCCGCACCACCGGGTCGTGGCGGTAATGGCCGACCCGGTCGTAATGCGACAGCCACCCCTCCGGCCAGACGCTGAGCAGGAGGTTGGGACCGATCCGCTCGCCCGGCTGCGGCAGCCGGGTGATCGCGAAATAGGAAAAGCCGCAGCGGGCGACGAGATCGAAGATCGTCTTCTGCACGTCGAGCGGGTCCGACAGGCTGTCGAGGCCGTCGATCAGGTCGAATGATTGACGAATGAACGCGTCATCGGCGTCCGACATGACCCACCCCTGAACCCCACGCCCGCGCGCGAAGCGAACCCGTCCGTGCCGCGATGCCCACCGGCCGGAACCAGTATTAGAATCCTGCCAGCAAAGATCAATGCGGCCCACGATGCGGCCCACGATGCAGTCCATGTGGCCGCCGGCCCGGCGTTGCCTCAGAGCCCGTTCCGCACTATCGGGAGCGTCGAGAAGTCCTCCGCTGCCGAAGGTCTGGCCGATGAAAGCGCGCGTCACCGTCACCCTCAAGACCGGCGTCCTCGATCCGCAGGGCAAGGCGATCGAGGGGGCGCTGCGCTCGCTCGGGATCACCGGCATCGCCGGCGTGCGCCAGGGCAAGTTCTTCGAGGTCGAAGTCGAGGCCGCCGACGAGGCCGCGGCCGAGGCCACCGTGAAGGCGGCCTGCGACCGGCTGCTCGCCAACACCGTGGTCGAGAACTACCGCGTCGAGATCGCCCGATGAAGGCCGCCATCGTCGTCTTCCCGGGCTCGAACCGCGAGCGGGACGTCGCCCGGGCCCTGCGCCTTGCCGGCGCCGAGGTGGCCACCGTCTGGCACACCGAGACTACGCTCCCCGCCGGCACCGACCTCGCGGTCCTGCCCGGCGGCTTCTCCTACGGCGACTACCTGCGCTGCGGCGCCATCGCGGGCCGGGCGCATGCCATGGACGCGGTGCGGGCCCACGCCGCCCGCGGCGGCCTCGTGCTCGGCATCTGCAACGGCTTCCAGATCCTGTGCGAGTCCGGCCTGCTGCCGGGCGTGCTGATGCGCAACGTCAACCGCCGCTTCATCTGCCACCGGCAGACCCTGCGGGTCGAGCGCACCGACACCGCCTTCACCCGGGCCTATACCCAGCACCAGGTGATCGACGTCTGCGTCGCCCATGGCGAGGGCAACTACTTCGCCGAACCCGACACCCTGGCGCGGATCGAGGGCGAGGGCCGGGTGGCCTTCCGCTATTGCGACGAAGCCGGGCAGCTCACGGTGGAGGCCAACCGCAACGGCTCGCTCAACTCCATCGCGGGCATCTATTCCGAGAGCCGCAACGTGCTCGGCCTGATGCCGCACCCGGAGAACTTCGTGGAAGGCCTCGTCGGCGGCACCGACGGGCGCGGCCTGTTCGAGAGCCTGGCCAAGGCCGCTTGAGCGGGATCCCCGGACCGGATGACGAGAGGCGGGCCGAGAGGCCCGCCTTTTTCGTTCAGTGCCCTTCGAACTCGATCAGGGTGCGCACCGGCAGGTCGAGGGCGCGCAGGCGGTCGGCGCCGCCGAGCTCCGGAAGGTCGATGACGAAGCAGGCCGCCACCACCTCGGCACCGATCCGGCGCAGCAGCTCCACCGCCGCCGTGGCGGTGCCGCCGGTGGCGATCAGGTCGTCGACCAGGATCACCCGGTCGCCGGGCTTCACCGCGTCGGAGTGGATCTCCATCTCGTCGGTGCCGTATTCGAGGGCGTAGGCGATCGAGACGGTGGTGTGGGGCAGCTTGCCCTTCTTGCGGATCGGCACGAAGCCCGAGGAGAGCTGGTGGGCGATCGCGCCGCCGAGGATGAAGCCCCGCGCCTCGATGCCGGCGACCTGGTCGATCCGGCCGCCCGCGAAGGGATGCACCAGCTCGTCCACCGCGCGCCGGAAGGCGCGGGCGTCGCCGAGCAGGGTGGTGATGTCACGAAAGACGATGCCGGGCTTCGGGTAATCCGGGATCGAGCGGATCGCGTCCTTGAGGGCGGACAGGGTGCGCGGGTCCATGCGGAGGCCTTCTGTGCTTGAGAGTTCGGCGGGACGAGGGCCCGGACCGGTCGGGGACCGGTCCGGGCCGGACGCGGTCAGCCGCCGACCTTGCGCAGGATGGCGACGAGCTCGCGCTGCAGCACCTCGTTGCCGCAGGCGACCGAGCCGGCGGTCATCGGGTCGGCGCCGCCGTCGGCGCTGGTGGCGAAGCCCCCGGCCTCCCGCACCAGGAGCAGGCCCGCCGCCATGTCCCAGGTCTTGATGTCGCGCTCCCAGTAGAGGTCGGCCCGGCCGCAGGCGACTGCCGCGAGGTCGAGGGCGGCCGAGCCGGTCTGGCGCACGCCGCCGGTCACCGCCATCACGGCGGCCAGTTCCTTGAGCAGCCGCGGATGGCTGCCGCGGCCGAGATAGGGCGAGCCGTAGAGCGCCAGGCTGTCGGCGAGATCCTGCCGGCCGGCGACCCGCAGGCGCTTGTTGTTGAGGAAGGCGCCCTTGCCGCGCTCGGCGATGTAGAGCTCGTCCTTGATCGGCTCGTAGATCACCGAGGCGACGATCGTGCCCTCGCGCTCGAGGCCGACCGAGATGCAGAAATGCGGCACGCCGTGCAGGAAGTTGGTGGTGCCGTCGAGGGGATCGACGTGCCAGGTATGGGTCTTGTCCTGGCCCTCGATGACCCCGCTCTCCTCCATCACCAGGCCGTAGCCCGGCCGCGCCTTCATCAGCGCCTCGCGCAACGTCGCCTCGGCCTTGCGGTCGGCGGCGGTGACGAAGTCGCCCGGGCCCTTGCGCGAGACCTGCAGGTTCTCGATCTCGCCGAAGTCGCGCTTGAGCCCGCGCGCCGCCTTGCGCACGGCATCGACCATCACGGTCATCAGGGGGGAGACGATCATCGGGCGGCGGCTCCCGGATTGCGGGTCGGGGTCATGGGAAAGTCCTTCGAGGGCGGGCCGTTATGCCCGCGGAAGATGAACGCGACGAGAGGCGCACGCCCGCATCGGAGCGGGGCGCCTCGCTGACGACTGGCTCTAGAGCATCGACCCGAGACGAGGAAACCACTTTTCGGGTGACGCTGCTTTGCGCGGAGCTGCCGACGACGGAGCGTGGCCCGCGAATCCGGGCGATCACCGGGCCGTCGTCACGGCCCCGCCCGGTCCGCCGCCAGCCGCTCGGCCCGCGCCTTCTCCTCCGCGGTGAGCCCTGACACCGCCTGGGTCAGCCAGGCATCGGAGAGCCCCTGCGCCCGGGCGGCCATGTCCCAGGCCGCGGCCTCGACGAGGTTCTTCGGCACGCCGCGGCCGCTGGCATAGAGGCGGGCGACGCGGTTCTGCGCCACCGCGTTGCCCCGGAAGGCGGCGTGGCGGAAGTAGCGGGCGGCCCGGGCCTCGTCCTTCGGCACGCCCTCGCCGTTGAACAGCAGGATCGAGAACTCGACCTCGCCGGCGAGGTCGCCGTTGTCGGCGGCGCGGCGGAACCAGGCGGCGGCCTTGGTCGGGTCCTTCGCCACCCCGCGGCCCTGGAGGTAGAGCACGCCCAGCGCGTGCTGGGCCGGGGCCAGCTCCTGGTGGGCCGCCTGGCGCAACAGCTCGACGGACCGGGTCAGGTCGGCCGGCACGCCGGTGCCGAGCAGGATCAGGGCGAGATTGTAGCTCGCCGTGGCATCGGCCCGGGCAGCGGCCTTCTCCAGCAGGGCGCGGCCGGCGGCCGGATCCTTCGGCACGCCGCGGCCCTCGATCTGCATCATGCCGAGGGTCGCGGCGGCATGGGGATCGCCGAGATTGGCGGCCAGCCGGTACCATTCGGCGGCCCGCGCGGGATCCTGGCGCACGCCGAGCCCCTGGTTGTAGAGCTCCGCCAGCAGGGTCATGGCGGGAAAGTCGGTCTTGTTCTTCTCCAGCCGTTTCGTCGCCTCGCGGAATGCCGTGACGTAGAAGCCGCGCTGATAGGCGCCATAGGCGAGGTCGGCATTCGGGTCGTTCGAGGGCACGGGCGGCAGCGAGGCCGCGCCCGGCAGGGTCTGGTTGGACTTGAGGGTCTGGTCGGTCTTGGGCGAGCCCAAGGTGTTGGTCGTGCCGGGACTGGGCGCGGTGGCCCCGGACGTGGCGGGCTCGGCCGCGGCCGGGACCGATCGGGCCATGGCCGGCCCGGGAGCGAGGCTCAAGGTCCCGACCATCGTCAGCGTCGCGAGGCGAATCAGGATCAGGCCGCGGGGGACGATCACCCGGAGAGGACGGGGCATCCTCACCCCTCCCCGGCCGCGGGGCGGTTCCGGATCGCGGCCTGCGCCTCGGCCACCGCGGCCTCGCCCCCCTCCCCGGCCCAGAGCGCGGCATCGAGGCCGATGAACTCGGCCCCGGTCGCGACGAGGTCCGGCACGGCCGCGAGGTCGCGGGCGAGCGCGATGCACGGCGTCTCGAAGATCTCGACCCACCAGGCGAGCCGCGCCACGAGGTCGTCGAGAGCGATGTCGGGATCGTCACCGAACAGCAGGTAGTCGGCACCGGCCTCGCCGGCCTGCATCGCGGCGTGCTTGCTGCGGATGCCGCCGACGCCGAGGATGCGGCCGTCGCGCAGGCGTTCGCGCAGGGCGTGCAGCGGGCCCTTGGCCTCGTCCTCCTCCTCGTCGTCCTCGCCGGACCCCGCATCCGCTTGATCGCCCTCGGCGTCCGCCGCCTGGACGTGGACGCCGTCGGCGCCGCTGCGGGAGGCCACGGTGGCGAGGTCGATCCCCCCGCCGCCGGCGAGAACCAGGGCCGCGCCGGCCTCCTGCACCGCGGGCGCCACCGCCTTGACGGCATTCACCAGCGCGCGCTCGTCGCCGGGCGGCAGGCGCAGGATCACCGCGGCGACGTCGCCGGCCGCGACCGCGCGCGCCAGGCGGGGTCCGAGGTCCGGGCCGGCCTCGGGGGCGGTGAGGAGGATCAGGCGGGTCTGGGGATCGGCCATCGGAGTCTTCGAGCCTTCGGGCGAACGGGCGAGATCAGAAACGCGCGGGGCGGACGGCCCGTCGGCCGCCCGCCCTGCTGCATGGTCAATGGGGCGGCGGTGCGGCGCCAAAGCCTCCGCACCACCGCGCGGGGCCGTTACTCCGCGGCGGCCTTCGACGGCGCGAAGGACGGGTCGAGCTTGCCGGCGGCGTAGCGCTTGGCCATCTCCGACAGCGCGACCGGCCGGATCTTGCCGGCATGGCCCGCCGTGCCGAACTCCTCGAAGCGCTGCTTGCAGAGCTTCGTCATCGCGTCCATCGCCGGCTTCAGGTACTTGCGCGGGTCGAACTCGGCCTTGTTCTCCATCAGGATCTTGCGGATCTGGCCGGTCATCGCCATCCGGTTGTCGGTGTCGATGTTGATCTTGCGCACGCCGTGCTTGATGCCGCGCTGGATCTCCTCCACCGGCACGCCCCAGGTCGGCTTCATCTCGCCGCCATACTGGTTGATGATGTCCTGGAGGTCCTGCGGGACCGACGAGGAGCCGTGCATCACCAGGTGGGTGTTGGGCAGGCGGCGGTGGATCTCCTCGATCACGTTCATCGCCAGCACCGCGCCGTCGGGCTTGCGGGTGAACTTGTACGCGCCGTGCGAGGTGCCCATGGCGACGGCGAGGGCGTCGACCTTGGTGGCGGCGACGAACTTCTCCGCCTCGGCCGGGTCGGTCAGGAGCTGGTCGTGCGACAGGGTGCCTTCGGCGCCGTGGCCGTCCTCGGCCTCGCCCTGGCCGCTCTCGAGCGAGCCGAGCACGCCGAGTTCGCCCTCGACCGAGCAGCCGGCCCAATGCGCCATCTCGGTCACCTTGCGGGTGATCTCGACGTTGTAGTTGTAGTCCGCCGGGGTCTTGCCGTCGGCCTTGAGCGACCCGTCCATCATCACCGAGGTGAAGCCGTACTGGATCGCGGTGGCGCAGGTCGCCTCGTTGTTCCCGTGATCCAGGTGCATGCAGACCGGGATGTGGGGATAGATCTCGACGAGGCCGTCGATCAGCTTGGCCAGCACGACGTCGTTGGCATAGGCGCGGGCGCCGCGGCTGGCCTGCAGGATCACCGGCGAGTCGGTGGCGTCGGCCGCCGCCATGATGGCGAGGCCCTGCTCCATGTTGTTGATGTTGAAGGCCGGCACCCCGTAGCCGTGCTCGGCGGCGTGGTCGAGGAGCTGCCTGAGCGTGATGCGCGCCATGGTGTAATCCTCCGAGACTGTCAGTGTTGCTGGATTATAGCGGATAGGCCGGCCGGCGTCCTACGCCAGCCGGCCTGAACGGAACCCTCAAGCTTTTTGGCGCAGAGCGTCGACGCCCGGCAGGGGCTTGCCCTCGAGCCATTCGAGGAAGGCGCCGCCGGCGGTCGAGATGTAGGTGAAGTCCCCGGACACGCCGGCATGGTTGAGCGCCGCCACCGTGTCGCCGCCGCCCGCCACCGAGACGAGCTTGCCGGCCTTGGTCCGCGCCGCCGCATGGCGGGCCGCCGCCACCGTGCCCTGGTCGAAGGGGGCGATCTCGAAGGCGCCGACGGGGCCGTTCCACACCAGGGTCTTGGCGTCGTCGATCGCCGCCGCGATCCGGTCCACCGACAGGCTGCCGATGTCGAGGATCATGCCGGTGGCGGGAATCGCGTCCACCCCGTAGGTGTGGTGGGGCGCCCCGGCCTTGAACTCCTCCGCCACCACGCCGTCCACCGGCAGGATGATGGCGCAGTTGTTCTCCCGCGCCGCCTCGATGATCGCCTGGGCGGTGCCCGCGAGGTCGCGCTCGCAGAGCGACTTGCCGACGCCGAGGCCCGCGGCGTGCAGGAAGGTGTTGGCCATGCCGCCGCCGATCACCAGGGCATCGACCTTGGCGACGAGGTTCTTGAGCAGGTCGATCTTGGTCGAGACCTTGGAGCCGCCGACGATCGCCACGACCGGCCGGGCCGGGGCTTCGAGGCCCTTGGTGAGCGCGTCCAGTTCGGCCTGCATCAGTCGGCCCGCATAGGCCGGCAGCACGTGGGCGAGGCCCTCCGTCGAGGCATGCGCCCGGTGGGCGGCGGAGAAGGCCTCGTTGACGTAGACGTCGCCGTTCTCGGCCAGCGCCTTGACGAAGGCGGGGTCGTTCTTCTCCTCGCCGGCGTGGAAGCGGGTGTTCTCCAGCATCAGGACGTCGCCGTCCTTGAGGCCCGCGACGGCGGAAGCGGCCGTCCCGCCGATGCAATCCTCCGCGAAGGCGACCGGACGGCCGAGTTCCTTCGCGGTGGCCTCGGCGATCGGGCGCAGGGATTCGGCGGGGACCGGCTTGCCCTTCGGACGGCCGAAATGGGCGAGCAGGATCACCTTGGCGCCGGCCTCGACGAGCTCGTGGAGGGTCGGCAGCACGCGCTTGATCCGCGTGGAATCGGTGACGCGGCCCTGGTCCATCGGCACGTTGAAGTCGACGCGGACGAGGACGCGCTTGCCCTTCAGGTCGCCGGCATCGTCGAGGGTACGGAAACGGGTCATCGGCGGGGGCACCTTCAAGCGGGAACGAAGTGGGAGGACGGACGCGGTCAGCGCAGCGGGATCAGGCCCTGCAGGTTGAGGCGCTGGGCCACCAGGGTCAGCGCCACCGTCAGCACGGCGGTGATCACGGCGGTGAGCAGCAGGGCGCCCATGCCGGGCAGGCCGCGGGTGCGCTCCGAGAGCGCCCGGACCTCGCCGCGCAGGGCCGCGAGGTCGGCCTGGCGGGCAGCCTCGTTCATCCGGGCGCCGGCCGCCTCGACCCGGTCCTCGACGCGGGCCAGCAGCGCCTCGGAGCGGGCGTACTTGTCCTCGATCCGGGAGGCCTTGTCCTCGATGCGGGCGAGCTGGTCGGCGACCTGGGTCGGCAGCGCGACGGTGGTCCGGGCGGCCGCGCCGGGCTGGGCCTGCGGAGCGGCGGGAGCCGGCGGGACCTGATTCGGGGAAGCCTGGGGGGAAATCTGGCTCGACGAGACCTGCGCCGGAACGGCGGGGGTCGAGGAGGTCTGCGGCGCCGGGGGC
>NZ_LABZ01000310.1 GCF_001043955.1 Methylobacterium tarhaniae
TGCGGATCAACGACCGCGGGCCGTTCGCGCATGGCCGCATCATCGATCTCGCCCGCGGTCGTTGATCCGCACCACCACCGAGCGGCCGTTGGCCTGGTTGGTCACCCGCACCATCGTGCCGAAGGGCAGGCTGCGATGCGCCGCGGTGAGGCCGTTGGGGTTGAAGCGCTCGCCGCTCGCGGTGCGATGGCCGGACGCGTACCACGAGGCCTTGCCGCTCTGGGCCTGCGCCGCCGAGGTCGCCGCGAGGCTCCCCAATCCGGCGAGGGCGAGCCCGGCCGGGAGAGCGATTCGGGCCGCGATCGACCGACGCGCAGGCTTGGCGCTGTTCATTCCACTGTCCTTGGTGGTTGCTGACGACAGAGCCAATCGAGACCAAACAGGACGAAAATATGACCGCCCGATTTGTGGCGGATAGTGCCGCATTCCAGGCTGATATCTTGCAATCCGTTAAGGTTCGACTTTTCAAGTCATGAGGCAGCGCGAAATCTTATTGGTGACTTGCGGGCCTTGGTGGCTGCACTCGGGCTTTTCAGCATTCGGAAGAAGCGGCTCCGGGGCGCCGGCGAGAGCCCCGGCGGTGCCCGGGCGATCGGCGTTGCCCGTTCAGGTGGACCGTCGAGGGAAAGGACGGCGCCGGTCCCTCCCCTCTCCCCGCCAGATCCGGAGCGTGCCCGGGATCTGGTGGGGAGAAGAGATGTCCGGCGCGTCGTCCTGGTCCGGACTGCCCACCTGAATGGCCGATCCCGGCGCGCGACGACGGGGCCGCGCCATCATCGCCATCAGTAGTGTTTCTTTAACGGATCGACCCGGCTATCCGCCAGCTCGGCAAGAAATGCAGCCCCATTTCGAGACGCAAGTCGTGCCTGCGGGAAACGTGACCTTTACCGTAGCGGCGGCAATGTCTGGTGGTCAGTCGCGTAACCGGTGTTTGCCATGGCTTCCCCGCGTACCGCGGTCGCCGGCACTGCCGCCCGGAATCAGGTCTCGCGTACCGGGCGAGTGGTGTCGGCGCCGCGGATGGGTCTCGTTACCCCCGCACAGCGTCTTCCCCTGGACGAGGTCATCCTCGGGGATTGCCTTACCGCCCTCGATCGGCTTCCGCCGGCCAGTGTCGACCTGGTCTTCGCGGATCCGCCCTACAATCTCCAGCTCGGCGCGAATGCCTTGCTGCGCCCGGACCAGAGCACCGTCGACGCCGTCGACGACGACTGGGACCAGTTCGCCAGCTTCGAGGCCTACGACGCCTTCACCCGCGCCTGGCTCGCCGCCTGCCGCCGGGTGATGAAGCCGACCGCCACCCTCTGGGTGATCGGCTCATACCACAACATCTTCCGCGTCGGCAGCGCGTTGCAGGATCTTGGTTTCTGGATCCTGAACGACATCGTTTGGCGCAAGGCCAACCCGATGCCGAATTTCCGCGGCAAGCGCTTCACCAACGCCCACGAGACCCTGATCTGGGCCTCGCGCAGCGAGCAGAAGGGCTACACCTTCCATTACGAGGCGCTGAAGGGGGGCAACGACGACGTCCAGATGCGCTCGGACTGGTTCATCCCGCTCTGCACCGGCGACGAGCGCCTGAAGGGCGACGACGGGCGCAAGCTGCACCCGACCCAGAAGCCCGAGGCGCTCCTCGCCCGCACCATCCTGTCGTCGTCGAATCCCGGCGACGTGGTGCTCGACCCGTTCTTCGGCACCGGCACCACCGGTGCGGTGGCCAAGCGGCTCGGCCGGCACTTCGTCGGCATCGAGCAGGAGCCGGCCTATGCGGCCGCGGCGCGCGAGCGCATCGCCGCGGTCGAGCCCCTGTCGCGCGCCGCCCTCCTCACCGCGCCGACGAAGCGCGCCGAGCCGCGGGTGCCGTTCCTGAGCCTCCTGGAGGCCGGCCATGTCCGGGCCGGCGAGACGCTCACCGACGAGCGCCGCCGCCACAAGGCCCTGGTGCGGCCCGACGGCACCCTCGGGGTCGGCCCGGCCTCGGGCTCGATCCACAAGATCGGCGCCCTGGTCCAGGGCCTGCCGGCCTGCAACGGCTGGACCTTCTGGCACGCCGAGCGCGGCGGTCGCCTCGTCTGCATCGACGATTTCCGCGGCACGATGCGGGCCGGCATGGGCTCGGCCGCCTGACACGATGCGCCTGTGGCCCCGCGGCCACGGGCGCTTCGGTCTTTGACACATGCGAAACACTTCGCTTGCTGCTTGACGTAAGGTCAGACATGGCCTGCCTGCCGCGACCGTATCGGACGGCGCGAAGGTGGGAAGGTTTTGACAATGGGTCGATGGTCATGGGCGCTCGCCGTGCTGGCGAGCCTGTGCGTGGCGGCCTGCAACACCGTGGCCCCCAACCGCCTCTCGCTCGCCGACACGGCGCAGCTGCGCTTCACCGGGATCGAGGTCCGGACCGCCGGCGCGGCCATCAACTGGACCGCCGCCGAGGACGACTACCTGCGCCGCCGCAACCTGTCCCTGACCGACCCGGCGCTGGTGCGGACGCCGGAGGCCCAAGGACATATCCGCGATCTCGCGGCTCGGCGCCTCAAGGCGGCCCTGGAGCGGGCGCTGGCCTCCCGGCCCGAGGGCGCGCGCCCGGCCCGTCTCGTGGTCACCCTGGTGAAGGCCGACATGCCCTCGGCGGCCCAGCGCATCATCGTGGGCGGCCATCCGACGATCCGCGCCAACATCGAGGTCATCGATGCCCGCACCGGCGCGGTTCTGACGAGCTATAGCGGCGATCAGGGCATGCAGGTCGCCGGCCAGGGCGTGCTCGGCGTGGTGGTCGACGGGGCGCTCACGGCCGGCGGCATGGACGACCAGTTCGACCGGGCTGCCAACGACTTCGCCCGGCGCTTCAAGAACTGGCTCGCGGCCGGGGTATAAGTGTCTCTCACGAAACTCCCGATCGCTGTCGT
>NZ_LABZ01000311.1 GCF_001043955.1 Methylobacterium tarhaniae
CTTACTCGGTGATGGAGGCGACGACGCCGGCGCCGACGGTGCGGCCGCCCTCGCGGATGGCGAAGCGCAGCTTCTCCTCCATCGCGACCGGCACGATCAGCGTCACGTCCATCGTCACGTTGTCGCCCGGCATCACCATCTCGGTGCCCTCGGGCAGCTGGCACACCCCCGTCACGTCCGTCGTCCGGAAGTAGAACTGCGGACGGTAGTTCGTGAAGAACGGCGTGTGCCGGCCGCCCTCCTCCTTCGTCAGGATGTACGCCTCGGCCTTGAACTTCGTGTGCGGCTTCACCGAACCCGGCTTGCACACCACCTGGCCGCGCTCCACGTCCTCGCGCTTCGTGCCGCGCAGCAGCACGCCGACGTTGTCGCCCGCCTGGCCCTGGTCGAGCAGCTTGCGGAACATCTCCACGCCGGTCACCGTCGTCGTCGTCGTCGGGCGGATGCCGACGATCTCCACCGACTCGCCCACCTTGATGATCCCGCGCTCGACGCGGCCCGTCACCACCGTGCCGCGGCCCGAAATCGAGAACACGTCCTCGATCGGCATCAGGAACGGAAGGTCGATCGGACGCTCCGGCTGCGGGATGTAGGCGTCCACCGTCTTCATCAGCTCGAGGATCGCCTCGTGGCCGATCTTCGGCTCCCGGTTCTCCAGCGCGCACAGCGCCGAGCCCTTGGTGATCGGGATGTCGTCGCCCGGGAAGTCGTACTTCGACAGAAGCTCGCGCACCTCGAGCTCGACCAGATCCAGAAGCTCCGGATCGTCGACCATGTCGACCTTGTTCATGAACACCACCAGCGCCGGAACGCCGACCTGGCGCGCCAGGAGGATGTGCTCGCGGGTCTGCGGCATCGGGCCGTCCGCCGCCGACACCACCAGGATCGCGCCGTCCATCTGCGCCGCGCCGGTGATCATGTTCTTCACGTAGTCGGCGTGACCGGGGCAGTCGACGTGCGCGTAGTGACGGTTCTGGGTCTCGTACTCCACGTGCGCCGTCGAGATCGTGATCCCGCGCGCCTTCTCCTCCGGCGCCTTGTCGATCTGGTCGTACGCCGTGAACGTCGCACCGCCCGTCTCGGCCAGCACCTTCGTGATCGCCGCGGTCAGAGAGGTCTTGCCATGGTCAACGTGACCGATGGTGCCGATGTTGCAGTGCGGCTTCGTCCGCGAAAACTTTTCCTTGGCCAT
>NZ_LABZ01000312.1 GCF_001043955.1 Methylobacterium tarhaniae
GCCGCGCCCGCGCCGCCGCGTATTCCGCCTTCAGCCGGTCGATCACCACGGCGGTGGCCGGCGCGTCGTCGATGGTGCCGACGCCCTGGCCGGCGCCCCAGATGTCGCGCCAGGCCTTGGTGGTGCCCGAGCCGAAGTTCATCTTGGTCTTGTCGACCTCCGGCAGGGCGTTGGGGTCGAGGCCGGCGGCGGTCACGCTGGGCTTGAGGTAGTTGCCGGGCACGCCGGTGAAGTAGGGGGTGTACATCACGTCGGCAGCCGTCGTGCCGACGATCATCTCCTTGTAGGCCGGGGCGGCGTTCGCCTCCTGCGTGGCGATGAAGCGGGTGCCCATATAGGCCAGATCCGCCCCCATCGCCTGGGCGGCGAGGATCGCGTCGCCCGTGGTGATGGCGCCCGACAGGATCAGCGGCCCGTCGTAGAAGCGCCGCACCTCGCTCACGAGCGCGAAGGGCGAGAGCGTGCCGGCATGGCCCCCGGCCCCGGCGCAGACCAGGATCAGGCCGTCGACGCCGGCCTCCAGCGCCTTCTCGGCGTGGCGCACGGTGGTGACGTCGTGGAAGACGAGGCCGCCCCAGCCATGCACCGCCGAGACCACCGCGTCGGGCGCGCGCAACGACGTGATGATGATCGGCACCTTGTGCTCGCCGCAGACCGTGAGGTCGTGCTCCAGCCGGTCGTTCGAAGCGT
>NZ_LABZ01000313.1 GCF_001043955.1 Methylobacterium tarhaniae
GCCGAGGCCGAGCAGGGCGGCCGACGGTCTGGAGAGGCTGGTCCGGAGGGAACGGAGCATGGGGGCGGCACCCGGGGGGAGGAGCACGATCGCGCAGATGAATGCAAGCAAGTGAACGTTCGCCGTCGCGGTTACGGTTCCATTGCGGGCCGTCCTCCCTCCCCGCTACCCACGCTCCCCACACCCTCGAAAAGCCGTTCGGCCGCGCATCTGACGCAACGAAACACCGGGGGTCGCGCCGGGAGACCTTGCCAAGCGCGGCCGCGACCCCACCTCAAGGGCTCTCCGGGTCCGGGCCCCTCTGGCGGTTCGAGGCGTCGACCGCGATGTCGGACCCCTTCGCTGCCTTTGTGCTGACGCGGCACGATCGCACTGGAGGGCCCGCTTCCTTGCGCGTCATCCCGATTCCGTTCCCCCGTTCCACGGCCGGAGGCGCCGATGCCCGGCGCTGAGGCGACCCGGCGGGCCCTGCTCGTCGTCAACAAGAAGGCCCGCAACGGCGGGCTCGACCTCGACGCCGTGAAGGGCGTCCTGCGCCGCGGCGGCATCGAGCCGGTCGAGCCGCCGCCGGGCGAGACCGACTGCAAGGCGCTGATCCACGCCCACGCCGCGACCTGCGACATGGTGATCTTGGGCGGCGGCGACGGCACCCTCAACGCCGCCGCCCAGGCGCTCGCCGAGGCGCACCTGCCGCTCGGCATCCTGCCCCTCGGCACCGCCAACGACCTCGCCCGCAGCCTCGGCCTGCC
>NZ_LABZ01000314.1 GCF_001043955.1 Methylobacterium tarhaniae
CGAGAGCATGAACCCTCCCCCCTCCGCGGGGGAGGGTGCCCGGCGGAGCCGGGCGGGAGAGGGGCAGCGCGACGCTGATCCAGGTGGCGCCCGTCAGAAGGGTTCCGCCTCATCCGGAAACGGGTTTCCCTCTCCCGGCCTGCTCCGCAGGCCACCTTCCCCCGCGGAGGAGGGAGGGTTCTTGCGCGGCAGCCGTCGCGCCCGCACCGCTCAACCCGCTGTAAGATTTCGAAAAAACACTACATCCCCTACAGGAACCATCCCACCGTGTATCTCTGGATCAAAGCCGCCCATATCATCTCGCTCATCGCCTGGATGGCGGCGATGCTCTACCTGCCGCGGCTGTTCGTCTATCACGCGGCGTTGCCGGCCGGTTCGCCCCAGGGCGAGACCTTCAAGGTGATGGAACGGCGTCTGGCCAAGGCAATCATGCTGCCGGGGATGATCGCCACCTGGATCTTCGGCATCGCCCTCGTGGTGATGAGCGGCGCCTATACGCAGGGCTGGATGCACGCCAAGTTCGCCCTGGTTCTGGCGATGAGCGGCATCCACGGCTGGCTGTCGCGGATGGTCAAGGACTTCGCCGCCGGCCGGAACACCCGCAGCCCGAAATTCTACCGGGTGCTCAACGAGGTGCCGACGCTGCTGATGATCGGCATCGTGATCCTGGTGGTCGTCAAGCCGTTCTGAAGGAGCCGTCTTGTCTCAAGGAGATGTCATGGCGGGCGTCGAGACGCAGGTTCTCTCCCTCACCCTGGCCGGGCGCTCGGTGAGCCTGCCGGCCGACCGGATCGGCGCCGGGAAGCCGGCCCTGCTGCTGCCGGCCCTGTCCTCGATCTCGACCCGCGAGGAGATGCGGCCCCTGGCGACGCGGCTCGCCGCCCGCCATGCCTGCCTGGTGCCGGACTGGCCCGGCTTCGGCGCGCAACCCCGGATCCGGGTGCCGCTGGCCCCCGACACGCTCCACGCCTTCCTCGACGCCCTCCTGGCCCAGGCGCCCGGCCCCTACGCCGTCGGCGTCGCGGCGGGCCACGCCGCCGGCTATCTCGTCGCCGCGGCGGCCCGGCACCCGGGCGCCTTCGCCCGGCTGGTCCTGGTGGCGCCGACCTGGCGCGGGCCGCTGCCGACCGCGATGGGCGAGGAGCGCCGGCCGCTCTTCGGCCGGTTGCGCCGCGCGGTCGAGGCGCCGGTCCTCGGCAACCTGCTCTACCGGCTGAACGTCAGCACGCCGATCGTGTCGCGGATGATGCAGGCCCACGTCTATGCCGATCCGGCCCGGGTCACCCCGGCCGTGCTCGCCGACAAGCGGCGGGTGACCCACCAGCCCGGCGCCCGCTTCGGAACCGCCGCCTTCGTCACCGGCGGCCTCGATCCGGTCCGGACCCGCGGCGCGTTCCACGCCCTGTTCGGCCCCGGCCTGCCCCCGGTCACGATGCTGCACCCCAAGGGCACGCCGCGCCGATCGGGCGCCGAGATGACGGCCCTCGCCGAGGCCGGCCTCGTCCGCAGCGTCCCGATCCCGGGGGCGCTCGCCGCCCACGAGGAATGCCCCGAGGCGGTCGCGGCCGCGATCCTCGCATCGGAGGAGTGAGCGGGTGCGGGCGCTCCTCGCCGCGGCGCTCGTCCCGACCATGGCCGGTGCCGCGGCCGAGCCGGTCGCGCCGGTCGCGCCGGCGCCCCGGCCCTACCTGGAGGCCGGTGCCCTCGATCCCGTCGCGATCCTGCCTCCGCCGCCGAAGCCCGGCAGCCCCGCGCAAGGCGCCGATGCGGCGGCCTACGCCGTGACCCGGGACCTCGCCGGGTCGCCGCGCTGGCACCTCGCCATCGCCGACGTTCCCTCCGGCGTGCCCCGGCTCCTCGACGACTTCTCCTGCGCCGCCGGCCGACGCCTCGAACCCGCCCGCCAGCCGGCCCTCGCCCTGCTCCTCGCCCGCGCGCGCCGCGACGTCGTGGCGGTGGTGCGCGACGCGAAAGCGCATTTCGCCCGTCCCCGGCCGCATCTCGGCAACGCCGCCGCCCTCTGCGTCGCGCGGACCGATGCCCTCGGCCGGAGCTTCGCCTACCCGTCCGGCCACGCCACCGAGGGCTGGACCTTCGGCCTCGTCCTCGCCGCCCTGATGCCGGAGCGCGCCACGGCCCTCCTGCGCCGTGCCCGGGTCTACGGCGAGAGCCGGATCGTCTGCGGCGTGCACTGGGCGAGCGACGTCGAGGCCGGCCGCCTCGCCGGCAGCGCCCTGTTCGCGACCCTGGTCGGCGATCCCGCCTTCCGGGCCGACCTCGAGCGGGCCCGGGCCGAGCTCGCCGGACCCGCGGACGCGCCCGATCCGGCAACCTGCGCGGCGGAGGAGGGGGCGGCGAGCCCGGTGCCGTGACGCCGCCCTGTTCCGGGATCGAGGCGCGGGGAGAGCGAGGATCGAACGAAAACGGCGCCCGATCGGGCGCCGTCTCAGTTGATTTCCGGCTGATTGCTTCAGGCGATCCCTGCGGGATCACTGTCGCAATGCGGAATTCGTCTCACGTGTCATCGGGGCGACGGGCGTCACGCCGCCTTGCGCTTCCCCTTCCGCGCCCGCCGGCCGAGGATGTTGAGCACCTCGACGCCGGCCGAGAAGGCCATGGCGGTGTAGACGTAGCCCTTCGGCACGTGGGCCCCGAAGCCTTCGGCGATCAGCGTCATGCCGATCATGATGAGGAAGCCCAGCGCCAGCATCACCACCGTCGGGTTGGCGGCGATGAAGCGCGACAGGGGATCGGCCGCGACGAGCATCACCGTCACGGCGGTTACCACCGCGATCACCATGATCGGCACGTGCTCGGTCATGCCGACCGCCGTGATGATGCTGTCGATCGAGAAGACCAGGTCGAGGAGCAGGATCTGGCCGATCGCCGCGGTGAATCCGAGGGAGGCGCCGCCGCCGGCCTTCTCCTCGGGGTCCGGATCGAGGCTGTGGTGGATCTCCTTGGTGGCCTTCCAGAGCAGGAACAGGCCGCCGGCGATCAGGATCATGTCGCGCCAGGACAGGCCCTTGCCGAAGATCTCGAAGACCGGCTGGGTCAGGTGGACGATGTAGGCGACGGTGCCGAGCAGCGCGAGGCGCAGGATCAGCGCGAGGCCGATGCCGATGCGCCGGGCCCGCGATTGCTGCTCGGCCGGCAGCTTGTTGGTGATGATCGAGATGAAGATCAGGTTGTCGATGCCGAGCACGACCTCCATGACGACGAGGGTCGCGAGGGCGGCCCAGGCCGTCGGATCGGCGGCGAGCTGAACGAGGGAATCCACGGCGAACAGTCCTTCGAAGTCGCTTTGGCTTTAAGGGAGGACCTTGGCTTTACGGAAAGATCGAGGAGTGGCCCGGCGCCGAGGGCGGCGGCGCGTGGACCTGGACGGCCTTGGGCAGCACCCGCACATGGGCGGGGGTGTAGGTCGTCAATTCGCCGTCGGTGTTGACCGGCCGCGGCTTCTTGGTGCGCAGGATCACCTCGGTGGTCTGGAAGGCGCGCACGTCGGCGGCCCTGCCCTGCGTGCCCCGGCGCAGGGCCGGCAGCAGGGCGAGGAGCCGCCACCAATGGGCGACCTCCAGGCTGTAGAAGTTGAGCAGGCCATCATCGACGGTGGCGTTCTCCTCCACCGTCATGCCGCCGCCGTAGTGGCGGCCGTTGCCGACCGAGACCTGGATGGTCCGTACGGTCTCCACCGTGCCGTCATGCTCGATGTAGACCGTGAACGGCCGGGCCCGGCGCAGGAGCCGGAACGCCGCCACGCCGTAGCCGATCGTGCCGAGGCGGCGCTTCAGGTCCGCCGTCAGCTCGCCGGCGAGGTCCGCCGAGAAGCCGATACTGGCGACGTTGAAGAAGTAGTGGCCGTTGACGCAGCCGAGGTCGATCGGCCGGGCGGGCACCGTGGCGATCACCTCCGCCGCCTCGAGCGGATCGGCGGGCAGGCCGAGGCTGCGGGCG
>NZ_LABZ01000315.1 GCF_001043955.1 Methylobacterium tarhaniae
GCCGACCGGGCCGAGGCCGACCTGAAGCTCTCCGCCGCCGCCGTGCTCTACGCGCGCGACGCCCGCGGCGGCCGCCTCGAACCGTCGCGGCTGTCGCGCTTCATCACCCCGAAGCTCGACTTGGCCCCCGCCGACGGGGTGCTGACCCGCCTCACCCCGGCCGGGTCCGGCGCCGGGGCCCTGCTCCAGGCCTACAATCCGAGCCAGCCCGGCTACCTCGCCCTCAAGGCGAAGCTCGCTTCCCTGCGCGCCCAGCAGCCGAACCGCTCGGTACCGATGGTGCGGCTGCCGAAGGGTCCGGCGCTCAAGGCCGGCATGCGCGACCCGCGGGTGCCGCTGATCCGCGCCCGGTTCGGGATCAGTGGCGCGCAGGACGCCACCGCCTATGACGAGGGCGTGGCGACGGCAGTGGCGAGCTTCCAGCGCGAGCGCGGCCTGAAGGCGAGCGGCGTGCTCGATCCGGCCACCGTGGCGGCCCTTGCCGGCCCGTCCCCGGGCAAGCAGGAAGCCGACATCCTCGCCAACATGGAGCGCTGGCGCTGGCTGCCGGCGGATCTCGGCCGCACCCACGTCTTCGTCAACATCCCCGAATACAAGGTGCGGGTGGTGCGCGACGGCCGCGTCCTCGACGAGGCCCGGACGATCGTCGGCAAGCCCGATTCGCCGACCCCGATCTTCTCCGGCGAGATGACCTACGCGGTGGTCAACCCGTCCTGGACAGTGCCACCCTCGATTCTCAAGAGCCAGTTCCTGCCCGGCCTCGCCCGCGATCCGAACTACGCCGCCCGCCTCGGCTACCAGGTGGTGAAGCGCGGCAACGGCATCGCCATCCGGCAACCGCCGGGAGAGCGCAACGCGCTCGGCTTCATCAAGTTCATGTTCCCCAACGACCACGCGGTCTACCTGCACGACACGCCCAACCGCACCTTGTTCTCCCGCTCCGAGCGGGCGTTGAGCCATGGCTGCGTGCGCGTCGACGACCCGTTCCGCTTCGCGCAGGCGGTGCTCGGGCCGCGCTGGCCGACGGAACGGCTGAAGGCGCTGATCGGCAAGGGCGAGCGCACCGTGATGCTGCCCGAGAAGCTGCCGGTGCACCTCGCCTACTTCACCCTGGAGGCGGATTCGACCGGGGCGCTGCGCAGCCTGCCCGACCTCTACGGCGTCAACGCCCGGGTGAAGGTGGCGCTCGGCCTCTCGACCGAGGCGCTGCCGCCCGAAGCCGGCCACAAGCCGAAAGGCCCTGCGCCGAAGCCGCCCGGTGCGGCTCCGCATCGCGACCTCGCGCAGCAGCAGCCCGCCCCTCGTCCGGCCCCGCGCCGCCCGGTCGCCACGGCGACCGAGCCCGGGGAGCCGGTGGTCGTGCAGCCGCCCCCGGACGATTACGGCGAGACCGGGGCGATCCGGCGCGGCTGGTGGTAGGCACGGGGCGGGTCGTCCCGACGGACAACCGCGTCCGTAACCCGCCGCATCCCGGCTCCGGGTTGCGGCGGGAATCGGTCATTCCCGTGGAGACGGGCTGCCCGTCTCAGGCCGCCGCGGCGGCTTTCGCGGCTTCGATCTTCTTGGCTAACCAGTACGAGTAACCGACATTGGTGTTTTCGACCAGCGTGGCTACGCTGGTCATGCAGTTCGTCACCAGGTCGCCGTACTGGCCGATCAGGTTGAAATCCTGCTCGACGACCTTCGACACGGTATTGGCTCGGCGAAGAGACAGAGAGCCTTCGTAGATCCGCATCAGCCCGGCGCGCCAATCCTGGTCGATCTTCCAGAGCTGCTTCGCGAAGGCGCCCTGCATCTCGCAGAGTTCATCGATTATGCGCGAATCGGGGTTCGCCGCCAGGAGCTGTGCGGTCCCGACCGCGTTGGCAGCGCTGCGCGTCGCGAGCTCGCTGACGAGCACCGTGCGGCGCAAGGGGGCGCCGACCGTTGCCGCGGCGGCGACCGGCGCCGGCACGTGCTCGGTCGCGCTCAGGGCCGTCTGCATTAAGGCGGCGAACGGCACGGGACGGACGGGCTTCGGCGTGATGGTCTGGGGCAGCATCATGAATTCCTCATAGGATGACCGGCCGATCGCGTCGCAAAGCGCAGAGTGGCACCGATCGAGTATTGTGCAGGCTCGAGATCCACCGCTCCGCGGGAGAGTGGATCGCGGGTCGTCAGCCGCCGAGACGTTCCAGCATGGCGTTGATCGCTTTGATCTGAACTGCATTCTTCGAATAATAGTCGGGGTTGCGCGGCGTGGGCGAGCTGTAACCCCACCAGTCCCAGCATCCGTCGGGATTTTGCAGGTCGCCGCCATCGCTTCCCTCGACCTGCGGGTAGAGGACAATGATGTCGTTGCTCTCGGCGATGTGGTTGTAGCCGGTCGTGGTGATGTAGCGGTTGCCATAGGGCGGCTGGTTCGCGGTGTCGGGCAGGCCGCGGACGTAGTTGACGTAATTGTAGCCCTGCTTGCAGCCGTGCAGGGCCACGTGCACCCTGGCTTGCGCCCGCCCGTCGAGCACCGCCGAGGGTATGTAGGCGTAGCCGAAGTCGCTCATGCTCGAGCGCTTGTTGTCGTCGAAGAACTCCCTCTGGTCGAAGCGGACCAGCCGCCCCATCAGGTGCTCGGCAGGCTCGTTCAGCACACCGTAGATATGGCGGAGGATCGCATGCGACTGCATGAAATTCCCGTTATTGATGTAAGGTGGCCGGTTCTCCGCGAGCGGCGCGTCCTCGAGGTTGTCGGTGATGATCGAGTGACCTGCATTGACCACGTCGTTGTACAGGACGTTGTCGGGATTCACGCCGAGATATAGGTAGAACTCGCGCGTGCGGTTCACCACGTCCGGATACACGACGCAATCGGACCGGCCGGTGAAGATGTAGAGCCGATGATCCGCGAGGTTGCCGACCGGGTCGATCAGGCCGGTCCCCGCCGCATCGCGGGCCAGGGCCGCGAGATCCCCGGCATCCGGCGCCATCTGCGGGATGAGCGGGGTCATCCCGATGGCCAGGGCACCCAGCTCGAAGGCGTCGGCGGCCACGGGCGCCGCGCCCCGGAACGACTCGGCGCAGCGGAACGGCCCGCCCGCGATGATGCCGACGCCCTTGAACTTGCTCGAATGGGCAAGGTGCATCTGCACCGTCATGAACGCTCCGGAAGATAAGCCGGAAATCGAACTCTCGCCACGGCGGACATCGTACCCCGACAGCCGCTCGGCCATTTGGCTCTGATAACCCATGTCTTGCTCTCCCGACACGTCTCGCTCTTTCGACATGTCTTGCCATCTCGCGGCATCTTGTGCCTGAGACGAGGCTAGACCAGAGCACGGCGGGAACTATCTCGCAAGTGCGAAAAACAGGAACAATTTTTTGCAGTTCCGAAAAACTGTTATGGATCAGTGGCGTAATGCGATCTGTTCCGCGGCGGAATCACTTGTCGCGACGCAGTACTACAGACCTGTATCTTGCAGGATGACGAGGGCGAGTTCCTGCCTCGCCATCCCCCCGATATCCGGCCGCCCCGCGCTGAGCCGGCCCTTCCCCAAGGGCACACGACATCGTGAAGCCGGGCCGATTTTCGCCACGGTTCGGGCTTAGCCCTTCGACCCATCCTTTCGCGGGGACCCGGTAACGGTTTGTTGACGGTTCTCGGCAACCCTGCGTTCACCATGCGGCCACGCGGCCCGAGCGAGGATGAGGGATCGTGCGAGGGCTCAAGCGTGCCGGCCGCGGGGCGGCCAACCCGGTTCGGGCAACCCGCTCCTGCCGGCGCGGCGCTCTGGCGCTGATCGCCTGCCTGGCGGCCGTGATCGGCTCGACCAGCGGCACCCAGGACGCGGTGGCCAACGGCGACACGCGCACGATCTCGATCTTCCACGAGCACACGAAGGAGAGCGCCGCGATCACGTTCAAGCGTGACGGGCGCTATGACCGGGCCGCCCTGGAGCAGCTGAACTGGCTCCTGCGCGACTGGCGTCTCGACGAGCCGACCAAGATGGATCCCCGCCTGTTCGACGTGGTGTGGGAAGCCCACCGTGCCGTCGGCTCGCAGGACGCGATCCACGTCGTCTCGGCCTATCGCTCGCCCAAGACCAACGCGGCGCTCCGCCGGCGCTCCCGCGCGGTGGCCGAGCACAGCCAGCACATGCTCGGCAAGGCGATGGATTTCTACCTCGCCGACGTCTCGATCGACCAGATCCGGGCGATCGGCATGCGGATGCAGCGCGGCGGCGTCGGCTGGTACCCGCAGGCCAACAGCCCCTTCGTCCATCTCGACGTCGGCTCGGTGCGCTCCTGGCCGCGGATGAGCCACGACCAGCTCGCCCGCCTCTTCCCCGACGGACGCACCGTCCACCTGCCCGCCGACGGCCGGCCGCTCGCCGGCTACGAGAGCGCCAGGGCGGAGATCCTCGCCCGCGGCGGCAGCGTCATGGGTGTGAGCCAGGCGATCGCGGCGGCGGACGAGGAGGACAGCCCGAACGTCGTCGGCCAGTTCTTCGCCATGCTGTTCGGCGGGTCGAAGCCCGCGGCCCCGCCGCCCGCCCCGGTGGTCCTGTCGTCGCGCTCCGGCCGGGTCCGCCCGGTGGCGCTCGCCAGCGCCGGGCCCGAGGATGCCGGAACCCGCAACGCCCTCGCCTATGCCGACGCGGCGGCTCCGGCCGCCCTCATGCCGCAGGCCGCGGCCCGGCAGGCCGCCCTGCCGGAGCCGGTCCCCACGCAGCAGGAGGCCGCTCCGGCCGCCGTCGCGCCCGAGCCGGAGACCCGCGCCGCCGC
>NZ_LABZ01000316.1 GCF_001043955.1 Methylobacterium tarhaniae
TTCCAGCACCGCCGATTGCGAGTGCGGCTGGCGCACGAAGGAGCCGACCTTGCGCCGCCGCCGGGCTGATCGAGCGGCGGCGCAAGGTCGGCTCCTTCGTGCGCCAGCCGCACTCGCAATCGGCGGTGCTGGAAATCCCGGAGATCCGCAGCGAGGTCGAGGCGCTGAGCCTGCCCTACCGCTTCGCCCTGCTGCAGCGCCGCCGCCGGCGCAGCACGCAGGCCGACCGCGCGGCCCTCGGGCTGGACGCGCCGGCCCCCGTCCTGGCGCTGACCGTCCGGCACGATGCGGGGGCGCGCCCGTTCTGCCTCGAGGAACGGCTGATCCACCTCGCTTCGGTGCCGGAGGCCGAGACGCAGGACTTCGCCGCGGAGCCGCCGGGGGCCTGGCTCGTCCACCACGTGCCCTGGACCGCGGCCGAGCACCGCATCCGCGCCAGGAGCGCCGATGCCGACCTCGCCGCGCTGATGGCCTGCCCCCCGGGGACGCCCTGCCTCGTCGTCGAGCGCCGCACCTGGAGCGCCGGTCGCCCGGTCACCGTCGTGCGTCTGACCTATCCGGGCGAGGCGCACGAGCTCGTCGCCCGCTTCGCACCGTCACAGAACTGACATGCCAGAGGTGGCGCGAGGGCTCTGGCCCTCACAGGCCCGATCGGCTATCAGCCCCGCCGCCCCGGCAACGGCCGGGCTTGCCGTGCGTGCGCAAGGTCGTCCGCCGGGCGCCTGCCGCGAGGCGGGGCACGAACGGTCGAGAGCGATGCGGTACGAGGTCGAGCGGAAGTTCCTGGTCGCCCATGCGGGCTGGCGCGAGCGCGCGGTGAGCCGGCACCGGCTCACGGACGGCCTCGTGGGCGAGTTCGCGGGCGGCAAGGTCCGGGTGCGGCTCGACGAGGAGCGCGCCTGGCTCACCGTCAAGGGCCGGCGCGACGGCCTGTCGCGGCCGGAATTCGAGTACGAGATCCCGCAGGAGGAGGCCGAGGCGATGCTGCGCCTCGTCTGCGAGACCTGCCTGATCGAGAAGACGCGCTACTGCGTACCGCATGACGGGCTGGTCTGGACGGTCGACGAGTATGGCGGCTCGCTCGCCGGCATGGTCCTGGCCGAGATCGAGCTGGAGCACGAGGCGCAGGCGATCCTCCTGCCGGACTGGCTCGGCCGCGAGGTCACGGCGGATGCGCGCTTTCGCCAATCGACCCTGTTGCGCCTCGCCCGGGAGGCCGGCCGCCCGGTGACCCTGACCGAGGTGATCGCGGCGCAGCTGTGACGGCCCGACCGACACGCGCCGCCCTGACGAGAGGACGAACGATGAGGCGAATCCTGAAGACGTCCCTGTGCGCCCTGGCCCTCGCCGCCGCGGCGGGACCGGCCCCGATCCGGGCCGCGGGCGAGACCTATCCGACCGGGGAGGCGCTGGCGCGCCGCCTCGTCGGCACCTGGGAGCTCGTCTCCTACAAGGTCGAGGACAAGGCGACCGGCAAGCTCGTCGACGCGATGGGCGAGGCGCCGCGCGGGCGCGTGATCTTCACGTCCGACGGCTGGGTGGCGTTCAACCTCGAGGGCAGCGACCGCAAGCCCGCCAGGTCCGAGGCCGACCGCGCCGCCCTGATGCACACCCTGGTCGCCTATATCGGCCGCTACCGGGTCGAGGGCGACCAGTGGGTGACGAGCGTCCAGACCGCCTGGGCGCCCGAATGGGTCGGCACCGAGCAGCGGCGGACCATCCACATCGTGGGCGATTCCGCCGACGTGACGACGCCCTGGCGCGAGATGCCCAACTGGGACGAGGGCCGGCCCTCGCGCAGCATCATCCGCTTCCGCCGCGCCTCCTGAGGCGGCAGCCGCAAAGGCAGCCGTCGGATCTCCCGGCCGGCGCCGTTGAGGAAGCGTTAGCAATCGTCAGCAGGGCTCCGGCCCCTGGACGGTCGAAGCGGCCGGAGCCGTGTCCGGACGGCGATTGTCCTTCGCGCGGGCATCGTCTATGACGCGGCGGCAAAATCATCGAGCTGAAACAGCCAGCGTCTTCTCGTCCCCGGCGGTCGCCACCGCCCGAGGTCGGCTCGCGGTTCGTCCGCGCCCCTCGTGCTCCGGGAAAGCGGACGCTCCCCCCATCGGCCGCGAGCGGACCGGCGGAGCGGGATGAGCGTCGCGAGGGACCGGCCGATCACGGCCGGGGTGCCGCGACCGATACGAGGAAACCCACCCGAAAGGCCTTGGGACGAGCGGGCGCGCCCGTCGTCGCGATCGGACGCCTGTCACGGCCGGGGGCACCTCGCGCGCCTGCCGGCCTCGCACGAGAACGGGGTTTGGCCATGCGTGCCGACGACAAGACCACCTGCCCGACGACCACGGGCTCGACCGGGCTGAGCCGGCGGCAGATCCTCGGCGGGGCGGCCGCCGGCCTCGCCGCCTCGGCGCTGCCCGGTCCGCTCGCCCTGGCGCAGGGCGCCGACAAGGTCGACGTGCTGCTGATCGGCGGCGGTATCATGAGCGCCACGCTCGGCGTGTGGCTCAACGAGCTGGAGCCCGGCTGGTCGATCCGGATGCTCGAGCGCCTCGACCAGGTGGCGATGGAGAGCTCGAACGGCTGGAACAACGCCGGCACCGGCCACTCGGCCTTGGCCGAGCTGAACTACACGCCCGAGAAGAAGGGCAAGATCGAGATCGCCAAGGCGATCGAGATCAACGAGGCGTTCCAGGTCACCCGCCAGTTCCTGGCCTGGCAGGTGAAGAACGGCGTCCTGAATAATCCCAAGTCATTCATCAACTACACGCCACATATGAGCTTCGTCTGGGGTGACGACAACATCGCCTACCTGAAGAAGCGCTACGAGGCGCTGAAGGCGAGCCCGCTCTTCGCCGGGATGGAGTTCTCGACCGATCCCGAGCAGCTGAAGAAGTGGGTGCCCCTGATGATGGAGGGGCGCGACGCGAGCCAGAAGGTCGCCGCCACCTGGTCGCCCCTCGGTACCGACGTCGAGTGGGGCGAGGTCACCCGCCAGTACGTCGCCCATCTCCAGCGCCAGAAGAGCTTCCAGCTCAACGTCTCGACCGAGGTCCAGGACATCGTCAAGAACCCGGACGGCTCCTGGCGCGTGACCTCTCGCAACCTCAAGGACGGGTCGCGCCAGGCGGTCGATGCCAAGTTCGTGTTCATCGGCGCCGGCGGCGGCGCCCTGCACCTGCTCCAGGCCTCGGGCATCCCGGAGGGCCAGGACTATGCCGGCTTCCCCGTCGGCGGCTCCTTCCTGATCAACGAGAATCCGGACGTCGCGACGCTCCACCTCGCCAAGGCCTACGGCAAGGCCTCCGTCGGCTCGCCGCCGATGTCGGTGCCCCATCTCGACACCCGCGTGCTCGGGGGCAAGCGCGTCATCCTGTTCGGCCCCTTCGCGACCTTCTCGACCAAGTTCCTGAAGGAGGGCTCGTATTTCGACCTGCTCACCTCGACCACGGCCAGCAACGTCTGGCCGATGATGAGGGTCGGCATCGACGAGTACCCGCTGGTCGAGTACCTCGCCGGCCAGCTGATGCTCTCCGACGACGACCGGCACGCGGCCCTGCGCGAATACTTCCCCGACGCCAAGAAGGGCGAGTGGCGCCTGTGGCAGGCCGGCCAGCGCGTGCAGATCATCAAGCGCGACCAGGACAAGGGCGGCGTGCTGAAGCTCGGCACCGAGATCGTCAACGCCAAGGACGGCAGCATCGCCGCCCTGCTCGGCGCCTCGCCGGGCGCCTCCACGGCGGCGCCGATCATGCTGCAGGTGCTCGAGAAGGTCTTCGCCAAGAACGTCGCCACGCCCGAGTGGCAGGCGAAGATCCGCCAGATCGTCCCGAGCTACGGTGAGAAGCTGAACGACGATCCGGAGAAGGTGGCGCAGAGCTGGGCCTATACCAGCGAGCAGCTGCAGCTGCCGGCCCCGCCGACGATCGACCGCGGCCCGCTGAAGCCGACGCCGGTGAGCGATACCGTGCTCAGCAGCAGCGACACGCCGGTCAAGGGGCCGGTCCACGACCTGGCGCCCTGACGCAGGCCCGGCCGCCCGGTCGGCCCTCGGGGGCCTCACCGGGCGGCGCAGGCGATCGCGAACAGCGCCAGCCCGACCGCCATCCAGGCCACGTCGTCGCCGACGAGCCCGCTATGCAGGGCCTGGAGCGCGCCGAAGCCCGCGCGCTCGGCCCGGGCGATCCGCCGCATCGCCCGCGACAGGGCACGCCGGCGCGCCAGGGCGAGGACCAGGACGGCCAGGGCCAGCCCGACCGGCGCGAAGTCGACGGGTCCGGGGGGCGTCCGGTCTTCGTAATGGTCTAGCGCCGCCGGATTGGGCGCGTTCGGGGGCTCTCACCGGTTCGCCATCCGGCTCAGCACGTCGGCGAGCGTCAGGGTGAAGAGGATCGCGGCCCAGAACAGGCCGCAGGCGGCGACGATCCGCACGAGGCCGCTGGCATGCTTGAGCTGCATGAAGACCAGGGCGACCAGCGCCGTCTTGGCGCCGGCGATGCCGAAGCCGATCGCGGTGTCGATGCGCCCGTACGGCCAGTAGGCGGCCCAGGTGCTCAGGGCGAGGAGCGCCATCAGGACGACCCAGACCGGGAGGTTGCGGCGCCACACGATGCCCGGGCCCTCGGGGTCCGGCGTTTCGGATTTCGGAGGCTCGGATTTCGGAGTCTCGGATTTCGGAGACTTGGCGCTCATCCGGACCGTCCCGGCAGGTAGAGCATCGGGTAGAGGAACACCCAGACCAGGTCGACGAGGTGCCAGTAGAGCGCCGTCACCTCGACCTGCGGGTTCTCGGCGAGGATATCGGGGTCGCGCCAGCCCTTCACGGTCAGCCGCACCACCAGCACGATGCCGATGCTGAGGTGGATCGCGTGCACCACCGTGACGAGCCAGTAGAAGGCGAAGAAGATCTGGGCCGGGCCCCGATCCAGGGCGAAATGCGCGCCGGGCACCAGATGCTTCTCGATGTCCTCGCGGTACTCGAAGCCCTTCACCACCAGGAAGGCGAGGCCGAGGGCGGCGGTGGCGGCGAGGCACCGGAGCGTCAGGCGGCGGAACAGACCGGTCTCGGCGGCTTGCGAGGCCACCGCCATGGTCAGGCTGCTGGTGAGCAGGATCGCGGTGTTGAGGGTGCCGTAGACGATGTTGGTCTCGCGGCCCGCCGCCGCGAAGGCCTCCGGATGGGCGAGCCGGGCGGCGGTGTAGGTCAGGAACAGGGCGCCGAAGAACAGGACCTCGCTCGCCAGGAAGATCCAGATCCCCAAGGTCGCGCCGTCGCGCTGGCGGGCGAAGGCGGTCCCGGGATCGGTCTCCAGCTCGCTCCACGGCTCGCGCAAGCGGGCCTCGATCTCGACGCGGCTCATGCGGGCGACCTCATGTCAGTGACCCCCGCGAGGGCAGGCGCGGCTGGTCGTGGACCGGGGCCACGCCCTCCGGATGGTAGTTGTAGGGACCGCCCTGGACCCGCGGCGAGCCGAAGAAGTTCCGCCGGGGCGGCGGCGAGGAGGTGCGCCATTCGAGCCCGCTCGCGTCCCACGGGTTGTTCCCCGCCCGCTCGCCGAACAGCAGCGACCAGGTGAGATAGCCGAGCGGCATCAGGTAGGCGGCGGCGAGCACCGCCGCGCCCGCCGAGGAGAGCACGTTCCAGATCTGGAATTCCGGCGGATAGACGTGGTAGCGCCGCGGCATGCCGAGATAGCCGGCGATGAATTGCGGGAAGAAGGTCAGGTTGAAGCCGAAGAACATCAGGATCGCGGCGAAGCGGGCCCAGGTCTCGGGATAGGTTCGCCCGGTGATCTTCGGCCACCAGAAGTGCAGGCCGCCGAAATAGGCCGAGACCGAGGCGCCGACCATGATGTAGTGGAAGTGGGCGACGACGAAGTAGGTGTCCTGGACGTGGACGTCGACCGGGATCGAGGCGAGGAACAGGCCGGTGAGGCCGCCCAACGTGAACAGCCCGACGAAGCCGAGGGCGTAGAGCATCGGCGATTCGAATCCGACCTGGCCGCGATAGAGCGTGCCGGTCCAGTTGAACACCTTGATGGCGGAGGGCACCGCCACGATGAAGGACAGGAACGAGAACACCAGGGCCGCGTAGGGCGACATGCCCGAGGTGAACATGTGGTGGCCCCAGGTGAAGAAGCCGATCACCGCGATCGCCACCAAGGCGTAGACCATGAAGGTGTAGCCGAAGACTTTTCGGCGCGAAAAGCAGGTGATCAGCTCCGAGACCACGCCCATCGCCGGCAGGACCATGATGTAGACCGCTGGGTGCGAGTAGAACCAGAACAGGTGCTGGAACAGGATCGGGTCGCCGCCGCGGGCCGGATCGAAGATCGGCAACCCGAAGGTGCGCTCGGCGAAGACCAGCAGCAGGGTCACGGCGAGCACCGGCGTGGCCAGCACGAACATCAGGCTCGTCGTGTACATCGCCCAGACGAAGAGCGGCAGGCGAAACCAGGTCATGCCCGGCGCCCGCAGGAGGTGGACGGTGCCGATGAAGTTCACCCCCGTGGCGATCGACGAGAAGCCGGTGGTGAACACGCCCAGCACCGTGAGCGAGACCCAGGTGTTGGAGAAGACGGTCGAGTACGGGACGTAGAAGGTCCAGCCGGTATCGACCCCGCCGGCCAGCAGCGCCGCCACCGCGAGGAGCCCGCCGCCGAGGTTGAGGTACCAGCTGATCAGGTTCAGCTTCGGGTAGGCGACGTCCCGCGCGCCGATCATCAGCGGTACGAGGAAGTTGCCGAGCGTGTTGGGGATGGAGGGGATCAGGAAGAACCACACCATCACCACGCCGTGCAGCGTGAACAGCTTGTTGTAGGTGTCGGCCCGGAGCACATCCGCCTCGGGCGTGGCGAGTTCGAGCCGCACCAGCGTGGCCGCCGCCCCACCGATGAAGAAGAACACCGTGATGGTGATCGCGTAGAGGATCGCGATCCGCTTGTGGTCGGTGGTGAGGAGCCAGGAGCGGACGCTGTGCCCGTCGGCGAGATAGCTGACCGGCAGGCGCAGGTCGAGCTCGTCCGGGTCGGCGAGGCCGGTGGGGCTGGCGGTGGTGCCGGCGGTGGTGCTCATGGGGAGCCTCCGACTTCATCTCCGACGCCGTCGCCCTCCCCCGAGGGAACTCGGGCTTGCCCGAGTTCCGCATCCCGATGCCCAAGTCGGGCAAGCCCGACTTGGGACGGGGGAGGGTTGGGGCTGGCCGCACTCATGGCCGCACCCCCGGTCCCGGCTGATCGAGCACCGGGGCGCCGGGCACCATGGCGGGGCTGCGCTCCCGCACCCCGCCGGGGACGTTCGAGCGAAGGTCCGGCGTCCCGAGCGCCCGCACCACCCCCGGCTCCGAGCCGAGCGCGCGGATATAGGCGGTGATCGCCTGGATCTCGCCGTCGTCGAGGAGGCCGGCATAGCTCGGCATGACGGGGGCGTAGCCCGCCACCACGTCGCGGCCGGGCTGGAGGATCGAATCGCGGAGATAGGCCGCGTCGGCGGTGGCGAAGCGGCCGCCCTCGAGGGGGACCGGGCGTTCCCAGATCCCCGCGAGGCTCGGCGCGTGCACGGCCGAGCCCGGGGCGTGGCAGCCGGCGCAGCCGCGCTCGGAAAAGAGGCGCTCGCCCTGATGCGCGAGGTCGTCGCCCTCCGGCTGCGCCGACAGCCAGCGCGCATAGGCCTCCGGCTCCATCACGATCACCCGGCCGAGCATCCGGGCGTGGTCGGTGCCGCAATACTCGGTGCAGAGCAGGTGGAAGGTGCCGGTCTTGGTCGCCTGGAACCAGGCCTCGGTCTGCTGGTCGGGCAGCACGTCGCGCTTGAGCCGGAAGGCCGGCACGAAGAACGAGTGGATCACGTCCTGCGAGGTCATGATGAGCTTGACCGGCGCGTTCACCGGCACGTGCAATTCGTTGATCTCGCGGGCGCCGTTCGATCCTTGAACCTTCCACATCCACTGCTTGGCGACGACGTGGATCTCGATGGCGTTCGGCGGCACCGAATAGGCGCCGATCTCCGCCGAGGCGGCCCACCAGAAGATGAAGACGAACAGGAAGATCGTCGCGGCGGTCCAGCCGATCTCGAACTCGCGCGAGACGATCTCGGGCAGGGGATGGCGATCGGCCTTCGAGCCGCGGCGGAAGCGGATCGCGAAGACCAGCAGCAGCCCGACCACCAGGGCGAGGATCAGGGCGGAGGCGATCGTCAGCCCGATGAAGATCCGGTCGGTCAGCACGGCCTGGAGCGAGGCCGATTCCGGCATGAGGCGGCCGACCATCAGCGCGCCTCCCGCGGCGAGGCCGCGGCGGATCCGGGCGGCGGCAGCGGGCTCGCGGCGCCGCCGCGGCTGCCGAAGGGCGGCACGCGCTCCGGCTGGAGCGGGGCGGCGTAGGCGTCGGCCCCGCGTTCTGCCAGGCGCCGCATCGCCTCCGCCACCGGCATCCGGGCGATGCCCTGGGCCCGGTCGACCCAGGCATAGCTGTCGAGGCGCCGGCGCTGGTCGGCGAGGAGGCGCGCGAGGTCGCCTTGCGGGTCGCGCTGCAGGGCGGGCCCCGCGAAGGTGCGGGCGGGCTCGGTATTGGGGCTGGTGATCACCGTGTCGCGGTAGACCCGCAGGGCCGCGAGGGTGGCGGCGACGAAGACCACGATGAGGAGGCCGGTGAGCAGCACCGGCTTCAGGCGGATGTCGGGCGCCTCCGGCGGCCCCTCCGCATGGCCGACCGCATCATGGCCGACCGCGTCGTCGCGCACGGGAGCGGAGGCGTCAGGCATGCCGGAGCCTCCGTCCGAACCGTCCGGCGAGGCGCAAGGCGAGGAGGCCGGCGATCACGAGGCCGGCGAGCCACGGGCCGGCGACGATGGCCGCCCCGCCTGCCCCGGTCTCCCAGGCCGGCAGGACCAGCCAGACGAAACGCAGGACCAGCCCGAGGAGGACGAGGAGGCCGACGAGGCGCAGCGCCCCCGGGCTGCGGCGCACGGCCCCGAGCAGGAGGAGCAGGAACGGGACGAGTCCGCCGGCCGCCACGGCCGCCCCGATCACGGCCGGGTAGGGGCTCGCCGCGCGCCGCAGGTAATAGGCCGCCTTCGCCGGCAGGTCGCCGTACCAGGCGACCACGTAGGACATCAGGCCGACATAGAGCACGCCGAGCAGGGTCGCGAGGAGGAGGTTGGCGAGGTCGGGGGCGGTCTTGCCGTCGAGCCCGCGCGGGCTCGCCACGGCGGCGAGGGCCAACGCGGCGAGCAACTGGTGCAGGGCGAACCCGGCGCCGAAGGCCGAGGAGGTGAAGCGGGGCTCCAGCGACAGGATCCAGTCCACCGGCACGAGGCTGATGGTCAGGCCGTAGAAGGCGAGGCCGAGGCCGGCGACGAGCCGGGTGCAGCGTCCCGCCAGAACCAGCCCGGCCAGCACCGACCAGCCGAGGAGCGCGACCGCGCCGCGGGCCGTGAACGAGGCCGGGTTGAGGTAGAGGGCCGCGACGTCCGGCTTCACCGCGCCCGGGTCGGCGGCCCACGGATAGAGCGCGGGCAGGGCCGCGGCGACGCCGAGGAAGCCGAGGGCGACGAGCGGCAGGAGCGCGGCGGCGGGGCGCAGGATCGGCGCCAGCGCCTCGCCCCAGCGCCCGCCGGTGATTCGGTGGACGAGCAGCAGCACCAGGCTGCCGGCGGGGGCGGCGCCGAAGGCGATCCAGGCGAGGAGCCAGCCGCGGGCGAGGGCCTCGGTCACGGCCGGCCTCCGGGCGCTGTCCCGGCCGGGATTCTCTCCCGAAGGCCCGGCACCTCCGCGACGCGGGCGCCCTGGGAGAGCTGGAGCGCGCGGATATAGGCGGCGATCGCCCATCGGTCCCGCGGCTCGACCCGGTTGGCGTAGCGGTCCATCGCGCCGTAGCCGTGGGTGATGACGTCGACGAGGTAGCGGGCCGGCGCCGCCCGCAGCCTGTCCTCGTGGTAGGACGGAGGCTTGGGAAAGCCGCGGGCGACGATCATGCCGTCGCCGTGGCCGGTGAGCCCGTGACAGGGCGTGCAGATCGCCTCGTAGCGCTCGCGCCCGCGCCGGAGCAGGGCGGCATCGACGGGAGGCGGATCGGCGAGCGCCGCCTCGTCGGCCAGCGCCCCCTGCCGCACCGTTCCGTCCGGAGGGGTACGGGCCGCGGCCCCGTCGGCCCAGAGGTCGGCGCGGCGATAGACGTCGTAGCGCTTCTGCCGCGCCATCGAGAGGTCGTCGCAGGCGGCGAGCAGCAGGAGCGGGAGGAGCAGGAGCCGGCCGGTCACGGATGCGTCTCCGCCACCAGGCCGGCCCCGGCCTCCTCGAGGAGCCGGCGCAGGGCGTCCGGGTCGCCCTTCGGGGCGACGAGGAGCAGGAAGCGGTCCTGGCTCGCCCGCTCGAGTTGCGGCATCACGAACAGCGGATGATGCAGCCGCGGCAGCCCGCAGGTGACGAGGAAGGCCGTGAAGCCCGCGATGGCGGCGGCCAGCACGCCGACCTCGAACGGCACCAGGAGGAAGACCTGCCAGCTGTGCAGCGGCCGGCCGCCGGAATTCAGCGGGTAACCGTGGACGGCGCTCCACCATTGCAGGGCGTACATCGCGGCCGCGGCGCCGAATCCGGCGAGCGCCATGGCGGGCCGGATGCGGCGCGGGGCGGGATCGAAAGCCTCCGACAGCTCTTCGAGCGGGAAGGGGGTGAAGGCGTCGATGGCGCGGTGGCCCTCGCTCGTCGCGCGCCGCCACGCGGTGACCAGGGCGTCGGGGGTCTCGAACTCCGCGAGGAGGGGCGTGGTCACGGGCGCGCCTCCCGGATTCGGCAGCCGTGACGCATCACGCCGCCCCCTCGTCCCGCGCCAGCTGCCGCACCTCGTGCATCGAGACGATCGGCAGCAGGCGCGCCAGCACCAGGAACAGGAAGGCGAACAGGCCGAGCGGCCCGAACAGGATCGCCAGGTCGTAGAGGCTGGTGTGGTAGGTCCGCCAGAGCGTGACGGCGTGGCCGTGCGAGAGCGTGTTCCAGACGATCAGGACCCGCTCGAGCCACATGCCGACGTTGATCAGCACCGAGATCCCGGCGAGCCACCACAGGTTCCGCCGCACCCGGCGCCACCACAGCGCCTGCGGCGCCAGACAATTGCAGAACAGGAGCGCGCCGTAGAGCGGCGCGTAATCGCCGGTGAAGACGTAGCCGATGACCGTGCGGTCGGCATGCTCGCCGCCATACCAGGCCGTGAACCACTCGGTGGCGTAGGAGAACGCCATGACGATCGAGGCGAACAGCATCACCTTCGCCATGGCGTCGAAATGGGCCGGCGTGATCATCGCCTGGAGGTTCAGGCCCCAGCGGATCAGGATCGCCAGCACCACCACCATGGCGAAGCCCGAGAACATCGCGCCGACGACGAAGTAGGGCGGGAAGATGCTCTCCTGCCAGCCGGGCATCAGGCTCGCGGCGAAATCGAGACCGACGATCGAGTGGACCGAGCAGACGAGCGGCACGGCGAGCGCCGCCATGGTGAGGTGGTAGGTCTCGTAGGCGCGCCAGTGCCGGGCGGAGTTGCGCCAGCCGAGCGCCAGCGCGCCGTAGGTCACCCGGCCGGCCCGCGTGCTCGCGCGGTCGCGCATCGTGGCGAGGTCGGGCAGCAGGCCGGTGAACCAGAACAGGGCGGAGAACGCGAGGTAGCTCAGGATCGCCCAGAAATCCCAGACCAGGGCCGACCGCCATTGCGGCCAGAGATCCATGGTGTTCGGGTAGGGCGCCAGCCAATAGGCATAGAGCGGCCGGCCGAGATGGATGATCGGAAACAGCCCGGCGATGGCGGCGGCGAACAGGGTCATCGCCTCGGCGAAGCGGTTGATCGAGGCGCGCCAGCGCTGGCGCGTGAGCAGCAGCATCGAGGAGATCAGCGTGCCGGCATTGCCGATGCCGATCCACCAGACGTAGTTCGCGATCGAGAAGCCCCAGACCACGGTGGTGTTCACGCCCGACAGCCCGATCCCGACCGTGAGCACCGCCCCGATGGCGCCGAGCGTCAGCAGGACGAGGGGCAGGGTGCACAGGAGCGCGACGACCCAGGCGCGGCCGAAGCCGTCCCGCTGGATCGGATCGGCGACGGCCGCCGTGATCGCCCCGTAGCCGAGGCGCTCGGCGTCGAGCAGCGGATGGGGCTCTCCGCTCACGTCCGGTCCTCCCGGACGGGGTTGCGCAGGTCCGCGAGGTAGGTGGTGCGCGGCCGGGTGTTCAGCTCCGCCATCAGGGCGTAGTGGCGCGGATCCGCGCGCTGCGCCGCCACCGGGCTGTCCGTGGCGTTCAGGTCGCCGAAGCGGATGGCCCGCGTCGGGCAGGCGGATTGGCAGGCGGTCGAGACCTCGCCCATCGGGCGCCCGTCGCGCTCGGCCGCCTGGCGCTCGGTGGCGATGCGCTGGACGCAGTAGGTGCACTTCTCCATCACGCCGCGGGCCCGCAACGTGACGTTGGGGTTGCGCTGCGCCCGCACCGGCTCGGCGCCGAGGCTCGCGTATTCCTGCCCGTCGGCATAGCCGAAGAAGTTGAAGCGGCGCACCTTGTAGGGGCAGTTCGCCTCGCAGAAGCGGGTGCCGACGCAGCGGTTGTAGACCTGGAGGTTCAGCCCCTCGCCGTCATGGACCGAGGCCGCCACCGGGCAGACCGGCTCGCAGGGCGCGTGCTCGCAATGCATGCACGGCACCGGCTGGAACCCGGCCTCGATCCGCCCGGGTTTTCCGGAATCGTAGAGGTCGACGCGCAGCCAGTGCATCATCCGGCCGCGGGCGACCTCCTCGGGCCCCACCACCGGGACGTTGTTCTCGGACTGGCAGGCGATCACGCAGGCGTTGCAGCCGATGCAGGCCATGGTGTCGATCACCATGCCCCAGGCATGGCCGTCTGCATCGCCCGTCCAGGGGGCGAGCAGGGTCGGCTGGTCCGATCCGTCGCCCTTCGGCTCCGACGCGGCGAGCGCCGCGAGGTCGA
>NZ_LABZ01000317.1 GCF_001043955.1 Methylobacterium tarhaniae
CCAGCCGAGCTGCACCGAGAACAGCAGGATCAGGAGCAGGCCCCACCAGAAGATCGGCATCGAGTAGCCGGTGAGCGACAGCCCCATCACCCCGTGGTCGAAGACCGAGTTCCGCTTCAGCGCCGCCAGGATGCCGGCCGGCAGGCCGACGAGGAGCGCGAACAGGATCGCGCAGACGCCGAGCTCGACGGTTGCCGGAAACAGGCTGGTGAATTCCGAGATCACCGGCTCCTTGGTGCTGATCGAGCGGCCGAGATCGCCATGGGCGAGCCGCTCGAGGTAGATGCCGTATTGCACGAGCAAAGGCTTGTCGAAGCCGTACTCGGCGCGGAGCGCCGCGTGCCGCGCCGGGTCGATGCCCCGCTCCCCCGCCATCGTCTCGATCGGGTCGCCGGGCACCAGGCGGATCAGGAAGAACGCCACCAGGGTGATCCCGAGGAAGGTCGGGATCACCAGGGACGCGCGGGTCAGGAGGAAGCGGAGCACGCGGGCGCCTTTACTCGAGCAAGACTCTTACTTGAGGCTCACGCCGTAGAAGGTGTGGCGGCCGAACGGCGACAGCTTGAAGTCCACCACCTCCTTGCGGACCGGCTTCAGCTGCACCGCATGCGCGATGGTGAACCACGGCGCCTGCTCCTTGAACACCACCTGGGCCTGCTCGTAGAGCTTGGTGCGCTCGGCCTTGTCGCTGATGGTCTTGGCCTTGGTGACGAGGTCGTCATAGCTCTTGTCGCACCACTTGGCGGCATTGCCGCCGCCCTTCTCCGCCGCGGCGCAGCCGAGCAGGGTGTGGAGGAAGTTGTCGGGATCGCCGTTGTCGCCGGTCCAGCCGAACATCGCGGTCTGGTGCTCGCCGTCCTGGATGCGCTTGCGGTACTCGCCCCACTCGTAGGACTTGATCTCGGCCTTGACCCCGATCTTGGCGAGGTCGGCCTGCATCAGTTCGGCGATGCGGCGGGCGTTGGGGTTGTAGGGCCGCTGCACCGGCATCGCCCACAGGTCCATCGAGAAGCCGTCGCCGAGGCCCGCCTCGGCGAGCAGCTTCTTGGCCGCAGCCGGATCGAAGGGATCGTCCTTCACCGCGTCGTTGTAGGACCACAGGGTCGGCGGGATCGGGTTCTTGGCCGCAATGCCGGTCGAGAGATAGACCGCGTCGATGATCGCCTTCTTGTTGATCGCCATGTTCAACGCCTTGCGCACGCGCACGTCGTCGAACGGCTTCTTCTTGGTGTTGTAGGCGAGGTAGCCGATGTTGAGGCCCGGCTGCTCCAGCACCTGGACGTTCGGGTCCTTGCGCATCGCGTCGATGTCGGCCGGGTTCGGGTACGGCATGACGTGGCACTCGCCCTTCTGGAGCTTGGCCCAGCGCACCGACGAATCCGGCGTGATGGCGAAGACGAGGTCGTCGAGGGCGGCCTTGCCGGCATAGTATTGCGGAAAGGCGCGGTAGCGGACGATCGCGTCCTTTTGATATTGCAGCAGGTAGAACGGACCGGTGCCGATCGGATCCTGGTCGAGCTTGTCCGGCGTGCCGGCCTTCATCATCGCGTCGGCGTATTCCTTCGACTGGATCGCCGCGAAGGGCATCGCGAGGTCGGCGAGGAACGGCGCCTCGGGCTGGGTCAGGGTGAAGCGGACGGTGTAATCATCCACCTTGTCGAGCGACGCGAGGAGCTTGGGCAGCCCCATATCGTTGAAATAGGTGTGGTTGGCGCTGGTCACCCGGAAGAACGGGTGGTTCTCCTTCCATTGCCGCTCGAACGAGAAGATCACGTCGTCGGCATTGAAGTCACGGGTCGGCTTGAAGATCTTGTTGGAATGCCACTTCACGCCCTTGCGCAAGGAGAAGGTGTAGGTCTTGCCATCCTCGGACACGTCCCACTTCTCGGCGAGGTCCGGCACCACGTTGGTGGTGCCGCGCTCGAAATTGACGATGTTGGAGTAGATCTGGGAGCTGGCGTCGAACGAGGTGCCGGTGGTGTTCACCGCCGGATAGAAATTCTCCGGGCTGCCCTCGGAGCAGTAGACCAGCGTCTTGGCGCCGGCCGGCAGGCTTGCCGCCAGGGCGGTCGCGGCACCGAGAACCACCGCCAGGGACGCGCGCTTCATTCTTGTTCTCCACTTCCGTGGCCAGGGCCCGGCCTGTCGCCACTTCTGGCGGGTTTCCGCTCATGTCCGCAAGGCCTTGGCGCCTGTGACGCACAGCCGCTCAGCCGTCCGGATGGTTGCCGCCCGGGCGGAGTTGTGTCTGAATCCTGACGGACGAGGCGCCGGGCGCGCCCGGTGCGGATGGGCAGAGGGCCAGTGAAACCGGAGACCACGTCAGCCGCGAAGGAGCCGACGGCCGCCGAGGTCTGCCGCAGCGTCGCGCGCCGGCTCGGCCGGCTGGACGAGTGCCGGCGGCAGGGATGGCCGACCGAGGCCGACGAAGCGGCCCTGCACGCCCTGTGGACCGACCTCGGCCTGGCCTATGCGCGCGAGGTGGCCCGGGTGGCGGACTTGCGCCACCGGATGGCGGCGGAGACGGAGTGAGCGCCGGATCGGGGGCTTCGGTCTTTCGAAGACGGGCGCCCGACCCCTCCCCCTCCGCGGGGGAGAGTTCGGCGGTGGTTCCCTCACCCCTCCACCGCCAGCCCGCACGTCTCCGCGATCTCCCGCGACAGGGCCGCGCGCAGGTCCCGCACCGCCGGATGCCCGGCGCTGGCATAATCCCGCTCCCCGATCCGCCGTACCGGCGCGATCAGCCGCAGGGAGTTGGTGAGGAACGCCGCGTCGGCCCCCGCCAGCGCTTCCGGCGTGATCGGGCGTTCGGCGGGTACGAGGCCGAGGCCGGGGGCCAGGGCGAGCACCCGGGCGCGCATGATCCCGGCGAGCACCCCCTCGCCTAAGGGCGGCGTGACCACCTCGTGCCCGAACACCGCGAACAGGTTGCCGGTGCCGGCGCAGGCGACCCGCCCCGCCGTGTTGAGGAAGGCCGCCTCGTCGTGGCCTTGCCCCGCCGCGACCTCGGCGGCGAGCACCGCGTCGAGGTAGCCGAGCGTCTTGTGGCGCGATGCCGGCGAGGTCTCGTTGCGGCGGATCGCGCTCCAGCCGAGGGATATTTCCGCAAAAGCCGTGCCGGGCCGCAGCGGCGCGGCGCTGGCCCACAGGACGGGGCGGGCTTCGGCCGGCGGGCGCAGGCCCCGCGGGCCGGAGCCACGGGTCACGGTGGTACGGATCGCTGCCCGCTCGGTTCGGGTGGCCAAGGCCCGCATCGCCGTGCGGGCCTCGTCCCGATCGAGCGGGAAGCCGAGGGCGGCGGCGGCGCGGCTCAGCCGCGTCAGGTGCGCCTCCTCCGCCACCACCGTGCCGCCCAAGGCCATGGCGGTGTCGAACACCCCGTCGCCCAGCAGCAGGCCTCGATCGGCGAGGTCGAAGGGCGCCAGACTGCCCTCTTGCAGCTGCCCCTCACGCCACAGCACGGTGCCCCCCTCCCTCCTCGTGCCAGCGCCGGGCCAGCGTCAGGAAATTGCCGAACAGGGCGTGGCCGTGCTCGGTCAGCACCGATTCCGGGTGGAACTGCACCCCATAGGTCGGGTGCCGGCGGTGGGAGAGCGCCATCACCTCGCCCTCGGGCGACACCGCGTCGACGCTCAGGTGCTCCGCCATGCCCGCTTGCGGCGTCACGATCAGCGAGTGGTAGCGCGCGACCGTGAGCGGCGCCGGCAGGCCGCGAAACAGCCCCTCCCCATCGTGCGCGATCGGCGTCGCATGGCCATGGAGCGGGCGAATGGCGCGCTCGACCCGGCCGCCGAAGGCCGCGCCGATGCATTGATGGCCGAGGCAGACCCCCAGCAGGGGCACCTCCCCCGACAGGTCGCGGATCGCCGGCAGCGACACCCCGGCCTCCGCCGGGCTGCACGGTCCCGGCGAGATCACCACGGCTTCCGGGTTCTCGGCCCGGATGCCCGCGACGTCGAGGGCGTCGTTGCGCACCACCCGGGTCTCGGCGCCGAGCTCTTCGAAGTAGCGCACCACGTTGAAGACGAAGGAATCGTAATTGTCGACGACGAGGATCATGCCGCCTCCCCGCTTGCGAAGGCCGCGAGGACCCGCTCGGCCTTGGTCAGGGTCTCGCGGTACTCGGCCTCGGGGTCCGACAGCAGCGTGACCCCGCCCCCGGCCTGGAGCACGGCGCGGGTCTCGTCCATCAGCACGGTGCGGATGGCGATGCTGGTGTCGAGGCTGCCGTCGAAGCCGATCCAGCCGATCGCGCCGCAATACAGCTCGCGGGCATCGCCCTCGATCTCCGTGATGATGTCCATGGCGCGCAGCTTCGGCGCGCCGGTGATCGAGCCGCCCGGGAAGGTCGCGGCGAGGAGGTCGAGCCCGTCCGCCCCCTCCCGCAGGGTGCCGGTGACCGCCGAGACGAGGTGGTGGACCCCCGCATAGGTCTCGAGCCCGCACAAGGTGGGCACCGCGACGCTGTGGGGGGCGCAGATCCGCGACAGGTCGTTGCGCAGGAGATCGACGATCATCACGTTCTCGGCCCGCTCCTTGGCGTTGGCGGCGAGCGCCTCGGCCCGGGCCCGGTCCTCGGCCGGGTCGGCGGAGCGCGGCGCCGTGCCCTTGATCGGCCGGGTCTCGACCTGTCGGCCGTCGAGGCGCAGGAAGCGCTCGGGCGAGGACGAGGCGACGATGAGGCCGTCGACCTCGAGATAGGCCGCGAAGGGCGCGGGGTTGCGCGCCCTCAGGCGGCGATAGAACGCGAAGGCGTCGAAGCCCGGCGGCAGGGCCGCCTCGAAGCGCTGAGAAATGTTGGCCTGGTAGATGTCGCCGGCCCGGATGTAGTCCCGCACCCGCTCGACCGCCCTCGCGTAGGCGTCCGCCGTGAAGTTCGAGCGCCAGGCGAGGGCCGCGACCGGGTG
>NZ_LABZ01000318.1 GCF_001043955.1 Methylobacterium tarhaniae
GGGCGATGTCGTCGGCGAGCGTCAGCACCCGGGTGCTCGGCTGCATCTCCGCGATGGCGAAGTACGGGTCCCAGATCGTCCAGGCATCGACGCTGCCGCGGGCGAAGGCCGCCGCGGCATCGGCCGGCGCCAGGGTCACCGGCTCGATGTCGCGGTAGGTGAGCCCCGCCTTCTCCAGGGCCGCGATGGTGAAGTTGTGCGCGCTCGACGCCTTGGCGAAGGCGACGCGCCGTCCCTTCAGGTCCGCCAGGGTGCGGATGGGCGAGTCCTTCTGCACCAGGATCGCGGCGTTCGAGCCCCCCGCCTCCATCGCCGCCGCGTAGACGAGGGGACCGCCCGCCGCCTGGGCGAAGATCGGCGGCGCGTCGCCGGTCGGGCCGAAATCGATGGCGCCGAGGCTGATCGCCTCGAGGAGCGGCGGGCCGAACGAGAACTCGACCCAAGCGACGCCGACGCCGAGGGGCTTCAGCTTCGCCTCGATCGCGCCCTGCTGCTTGGCGACGACCAGGATGCCGTTCTTCTGGTAGCCGATGCGCAGGGTGTCGGCCGGTGCGGCAAGGGCTGGCAGAGTTGCCGGCAGGGCGGCGCCCGCCAAAGCCGCCGCGAGGAGGGTGCGACGGTCGATCACCGGGCGCCCCCGGCGACGCGGGCGAGGCCGACGGCGGACGCGGCGGCGCGGGCGCCGGCCAGATCGGCGAGCTGGGTGCCGGCCTCGGCCACCCGCTGGCGGATCGCCGCGGAATCGAGCCCGCCGTCGCGGAAGTCCGGATCGGACGCGTAGACCGCGGTCGGCACCGTCAGCGCGGTGAAGAAGCCGAAGAGCGGACGCAAGCTGTGCTCGACCACGAGCGCGTGGCGCGGCCCGCCGCCGGTCGCGGCGAGCGCCACCGGCTTGCCGTCCAGGGCCTCGGGCGAGACGAGGTCGAACAGGTGCTTGAACAGGCCCGTATAGGCGCCCTTGTAGACGGGGGTGCCGACCACGAGGGCGTCGGCCTCCTCCACCGCCTCGACGAGGCGCCGGGCCGGCAGGGAGAGCTGGTCGCGGGAGAGCGCACCACCGAGGCCGGACCCGGCATCGACGAGATCGAAGATCCGCACCTCGACCGGCAGCCGCACGGCGGCTTCGGCGGCGATGGCCTCCACCAGGGTGCGGGTCTTCGAGGGCCGCTGGATGTTGGCGGAGAAGCCGACGAGGCGCAGTCGCGTCATGGGTGTCGATCCGATGGTCGGGGGCAGGGCACGACGAGGGGCGTCAGGCCTCCGTGCTCGATCCCGCTACGATGCGGCCGCGACCGAGATCAGTCAATGAAATTAGATTTTAAATGAGCGTATAGCGGGAGTTGATCATGCTATGATGGCGATGAATGGGAGAATAAGAGACCTCGATCCCGGCCGTGAACGAGGAAGATCGTGAGCCTTTCGCGAGATATGCTGGATCGCACGGAGCTCTCATGGTTCAGATCCGGCCATCGGCACGGGGCCGGCATCGCCGCCATCCCCGTCCTGCCCGGATCGGGGCGCGTGCCGCCCGTTCAAGCATTCGCCCGGGATTAAAACTGCCGATAAAACGTAATCAAGAAAAATCCATCGCTATATGGGAGTCTTGGCCGGCAAATGGAATACGGCGAGGGGAAAAAATACTCGCGCTCGACCGGACCGTGGATGATCGACACCGCCGCACCGTTGCGGTAATCGAGCGCCTGCGCTGACGGATCGATTCAGCCCGTTACCAGAGCACCTTGCAAGGGGCCCCCGACGATGTTCAACATGTTCAAGTCGCAGACCTCGCTCGACCTGACGCCGCGCAACTGCCTCGCGGTCTCGCTGATCTACTGCATGAGCGCCGACGGCGAGATCGACCCGGAGGAGGTCGGCCACCTGATGTCGGTGCTCGGCCGCAACGCGACCCGCCAGCAGCTCGAATCCGCCGTCCGCTACGCCCGCGCCACCCAGCCGGCGCAGTTCCTGGCCGATGCGGCGCAGCGCCTGCGCCCGGACCAGCGGCTCTGCATCATCCTCAACATGATCGACAGCGCCATGGCCGACGGCGAGGCCGAACAGGGCGAGCAGCAGCTCATCATGCAGTTCGCCCAGGCCTTCGGCCTGTCGGAGAACGACCTGAACCCGTATTTCCGGGCCCTGGTGGCGAAGAACGACCGGGCGGTGCTGGACCGCTGAGAGCAGGAGCCGGGCGCCCAACCGGGCGTCCGGCTTACCCGACGAATCCCGGGCCAGCGCGACTTCGCGCGGGGAGCGCAGGACGCGCGCCATCCGTCGTGTGAGCAGAATCCCGGCGGAGGCACGAGGATCTCCCCGAGAGGCCCAACCCTCACGCCACCGGGTTCACCAGTTCCTCCCCCCGCCGCAGCCGGCCGAGATTCTCGAGGAGCAAGTCGATCACCCGGCCTTCGTAATGGCTGGTCTCGCCGGCGCTGTGGGGCGTGACGATCACGGTCTCCATGCGCCAGAACGGCGCCTCCGGCGGCAGCGGCTCCTCCCGGAAGCAGTCGAGGCCGGCGCCGGCGATCCGGCCCTCGGCGAGGGCTCGCGCCAGGGCATCCTGGTCGACCACCCGGCCGCGCGCGACGTTGATGAGAAGCGCTCCCGGCTTCATCGCCGCGAGCGCCGCTTCGTCGATCATCCCCTCGGTCTCCGGCGTCAGCGGGCAGGCGAGCGCCACCACGTCGGCCTGGCCCAAGGCATCGTGCAGGCGGTCGGGGGAGAAGACCGCCTCGACCGGATCGCCGGCCTGAAGCGGGCGGCGGCGCAGGCCGATGACCCGCATGTCGAAGGCTTGGGCCAGCCGGGCGATGCGGGTACCGATGCGCCCGAGACCGATCACCAGCAGCGTCTGGCCGCCGAGCTCGCGCTCGCGCCGGGCCGGATCGGCGATCATCGGCCGCCACGTCGCGGCGGCCTGATTGCGCAGGGCCTCGGGCAGGCGGCGGGTGAGGCCGAGCATCAGCGCCAGGGCATGCTCGGCCACGGCGCGCTCGTTCCCGCCCTGCGCGCTGGCGAGCCGGATGCCGCGCTCGCGCAGCGCGCCCTTCGGGAACTGGTCGGTGCCGGCGCTGACCGACTGGATGAAGCGCAGGCGCGGCGCCCGCTCCAGCAGGGTATCGCGCCAGAGCCCCGAGACCACCAGCACCTCGGCGTCCGCGACGGCGGCTTCCAGGCCCGGGAGATCGTGCACCTCGACGAAGGGCTCAGGCGCGCCCCTGGCGCGGTAGGCGTCGCCGAGGCGATAGGCGGCGTGGGCGAGGACGATGGGACGGGTCGGGACGGACATCGGCGGGCGGCTCGGGATCTCGCGTGGCGGCGGGAGTTCACACCGGGCTCCGGGTCGAGGCAAGCCGTCATGGGAATCCTGAAACACGAAGCCCGCCCCCGCTTGCGCAAGGACGGGCTTCGCCGGCTCGCGAGAGCGGGGTTCCCGAACGGGGCGGAACGGGAACCCTGGGCTCGATCAGCGGCCGTAGACGTACGGCGCGGCCGGGGCGTAGCCCGGAGGCACCTCGCGCACCAGCACACGCTCGCGCGGGTAGACGATGACGCTGCCGGTGCTGTCGACCGCCGGGAGGCCGCCCGGGGCGCCATAGGCGCGCTCCATGCCGGCCAGCGGTCCGCCGGCCTGCGAGCCGGAGCGGTTGTAGGGCGAGCCGCCCTGGGCGAAGGCGGGAGCGGTGGCAACGGTCAGCAGGGCCGCCGCGAGGGCGAGACGGGTCTTCATCACAGTACCTGTTGGTTGAGGGGCACCGGCGATCCGGTTTCGCAGGGTCAACCGCCGTGCCGGCAAAAGGTTCGCCGCGACATGTGCGCTTGCGCACTCGGCCGGACCTGGGCGGTTCGGGGCCCCGGATTAGTTTGGACCCGGTCCAGCCTGGAGGAAGCCGCATGAGCTTCGACATCGTCCTGACGGTGAACGGCACGAGGCGCACGATCCCGATCCCGGATCCGCGCACGACCCTGCTCGACCTCCTGCGCGAGGGCCTGCATCTCACCGGAACGAAGAAGGGCTGCGACCGCGGCCAGTGCGGCGCCTGCAC
>NZ_LABZ01000319.1 GCF_001043955.1 Methylobacterium tarhaniae
CGGACGCGGCAGCGCCATCCGCGGGCCGACGCTCTCCGCCGCACGGAACAGCGCCTGCAGCCGACCATAGGATTGGCGCGCCCGAAGGAGCGAGGGCCACTCGGTGACGACCTGCGAGATGGGCTGAAGCAGCTTGTTGGCGATGAGCATCACGCCGATGACGTTGCCCGGCGAGATCTCACCGCGGATCGCCAGATACGCGCCGAGCCCCATGCAGAGCCCGGCCAGGATCGAAGTCAGGAACCGGGTCAGGGACGAGACGAGCGCGAGGCGGTCCTCGATGAGGGCCTTCGCCTCCAGGTCCTGCGTGTGGGCCGCCAGCCAGCGGGCGCGGAAGCTCCCGCGCATGCCCAGCGCCTGGACCGCCTCGATGTTCTTGTACGTGTCGGCCAGCACGACACCCTTGGCGGTCAATCCCGTCGGTACGGCGGAGAGCCGGAAGCGCAAGGCCGTCTGGCCGATCCCCAGGAGGCCCACGACCACGACGGCGGCGGTCGCGAACAGGCCGAGGGTGCTGTGCATCGCGAAGCAGACGGCGAGATAGATCGGGATCGGCAGCGCGTCGTAGAAGGCCGCGACGCCGCTGCCGCCGATGAAGCCGCGCAGCGTGTCGAGGTCGTCGAGCCCCTCCCGCGCATGCGGGATCCGGGCGCCGATCGCCGAACGGACGCGGATGCCGAACAGGGCCGGACGGAGCGCCGCATCCAGCTGGAGCCCGACCCGTTCGAGGATCGCGTCGCGCAGCTTGGCGAGAATGCCCGCGATGACGAGCTGGACGACCAGGACCAGGAACAGGATGACCAGCGTCACCACCTGCTTGTGCAGCATCACCCGGTCGTTGACCTGCTCGACGAAGATGCTGCCGGTCAGGACGGAGACGCTGAGGAAGAGGCTGATCAGGGCCGCGTGCAGCAGCGCAGGGCGCTGTGCCGCCAGCGCCCTGCGCTGCTGCAC
>NZ_LABZ01000032.1 GCF_001043955.1 Methylobacterium tarhaniae
CGCGCTGCCCCTCTCCCGGCTCGCTCCGCTCGCCACCCTCCCCCGCAGAGGGGGGAGGGTGAGTCGCGCGCGTTCGTCAGTGACAAACGATCGAGCCGCCCGATGAACCCCTCCCGCCTGTTCATCCTGCGCCCGGTCGCGACCACGCTCCTGATGCTGGCGATCCTGCTCGTCGGCATGATCTCCTACTTCAACCTGCCGCTCTCGGCCCTGCCCTCGGTCGATTATCCGACGATCCAGGTGCAGACCTTCTATCCCGGCGCCAGCCCCGAGGTGATGACCTCGGCGGTGACGGCGCCGCTGGAGCGGCAATTCGGCCAGCTCGCCAACCTCAACCAGATGACGTCGCAATCCTCGGCCGGGGCTTCCGTCATCACGCTCCAGTTCAACCTCGATCTCGGCATCGACATCGCCACCCAGGAAGTCCAGGCCGCCATCAATGCCGCCGGCAACCTGCTGCCGAGCGACCTGCCGGCGCCGCCCATCTACGCCAAGGTCAACCCCGCCGATGCGCCGATCCTCACGCTGGCGCTCACCTCGAAGACCCTGGCGCTGACGCAGGTCCGCGACCTCGCCGAGACGCGGCTGGCGCAGAAGATCAGCCAGGTCTCGGGGGTCGGCCTCGTCTCGATGGCGGGCGGGCAGCGGCCGGCGGTGCGGGTGCGGTTCAACGCGACGGCGCTCGCGGCCTACGGCCTCAACATCGACGACCTGCGCACCACCATCAACAACCTCAACGTCAACACCCCGAAGGGCTCGATCGACGGGCCGACCCAGTCCTTCACCATCAACGCCAACGACCAGATCCGCGATCCCAGCGCCTATCGCGACGCGGTGATCGCCTACCGCAACGGCGCGCCGGTGCGGCTCTCTGCGGTGGCCGAGGTGGTGGAGGGCGCGGAGAACACCCAGCTCGGCGCCTGGATGGACACCACCCCAGCGGTGATCCTCAACATCCAGCGCCAGCCCGGGGCCAACGTCATCGCGGTGGTGGACCGGATCAAGGCGCTGCTGCCGCAGCTCCAGGCGACGCTGCCCGCGGCGATCCAGGTGACCCCGCTCACCGACCGCACGGTGACGATCCGTGCCTCGGTCGAAGACGTGCAGTTCGAGCTGCTGCTCGCCATCGCCCTGGTGGTGCTGGTGATCTTCCTGTTCCTGCGCTCGCTGCCCGCCACCCTGATCCCGAGCCTGTCGGTGCCGCTCTCCCTCGTCGGCGCGCTGGCGGTGATGGACCTGTGGGGCTTCTCCCTCGACAACCTGTCCTTGATGGCGCTCACCATCGCGACCGGCTTCGTGGTCGACGACGCGATCGTGGTGATCGAGAACATCGCCCGCCACGTCGAGGAGGGCGACAGCCCGATGGAGGCGGCCCTCAAGGGCTCGCGCGAGATCGGCTTCACCATCATCTCGCTCACCGTGTCGCTCTTGGCGGTGCTGATCCCGCTCCTGTTCATGGGCGAGGTGGTCGGGCGGCTGTTCCACGAATTCGCCATCACGCTGGCCGCCACCATCGTCATCTCCGGCGTGGTCTCGCTGACCCTGGTGCCGATGCTGTGCGCCCGGCTCCTGCGCCACGAGGCCCCGCAGGCCCGTGCCGCCGGGCGCCTGTCGCAGGCCGGGCGCCGGCTGATGGAGGGTGGGATCGCCTTCTACGGCCGGACCCTGCGCGGCGTGCTCGCCCATCAATGGCTGACGCTGCTGGTCGCGATCGGCACGCTCGTCCTCACCGTCTACCTCTACGTCGTGATCCCGAAGGGCTTCTTCCCGGTCCAGGATACGGGCCTCATCCAGGGCATCACCCAGGCCGACCAGACCGTCTCCTACGGCGCCATGGCCGAGCGCCAGCAGCGCCTGGCCGAAGCGATCCTGAAGGATCCGGACGTGGTCAGCCTGTCGTCGTTCATCGGCGTCGACGGCCAGAACGTGACGCTGAACTCGGGCCGCTTCCTCATCAACCTGCGCCCGCGCGAGGAGCGGACGGAGAATGCCAGCGCGATCATCCGGCGGATCAACGCCCGGGTGGCCGACGTGCCGGGCATCGCGCTGTTCATGCAGCCGGTCCAGGACCTCACCATCGACACGGCGGTGAGCGCCACCCAATACCAGTTCATCCTGGAGAACCCGGACCCGAACGCCTTCGACACCTGGGTCCCGCGCCTCGTCGACCGCCTCAAAGCAATCCCCGACCTCGCCGACGTGGCGAGCGACCGGCAGGCGAGCGGGCTCTCGGCCTACATCACCATCGACCGGGCCACGGCCGGCCGCTACGGCATCACCCCGGCCTCGGTCGACAATGCCCTCTACGACGCCTTCGGCCAGCGCATCATCTCGACCATCTTCACCCAGTCGAACCAGTACCGGGTGATCCTGGAGGCCGATCCGGACCTGCACCGGACGCTGGACTCGCTCCAGCGGATCTACCTGCCGTCCTCCACCGCCACCAACGGCCAGGTGCCGCTCACCGCCATCGCCCAGGTGAGCGAGCGCCGCGCCCCGCTCCTCATCAGCCATCTCGGCCAGTTCCCGGCGACCACGATCTCGTTCAACCTGGCGCCGGGCGCCTCGCTCGGGCCGGCCGTGGCCGCGATCAAGGCGGCGGAAGCGGAGCTCGGCATGCCCGACAGCTTCCGGCTGATCTTCCAGGGCTCGGCGCTCGCCTTCCAGGCCTCGCTCGACAACACCCTGTTCCTGGTGCTCGCCGCCATCGTGACGGTCTACATCGTGCTCGGTGTCCTCTACGAGAGCTTCGTCCACCCGATCACGATCCTCTCGACGCTGCCCTCGGCCGGCATCGGGGCGCTGGCCGGCCTGATGCTGTTCGGGCACGACCTCGACATCATCGGCATCATCGGCATCGTGCTGTTGATCGGCATCGTGAAGAAGAACGCCATCATGATGATCGACTTCGCGCTCCAGGCCGAGCGCGAGGAGGGGATGACCCCGCGGGACGCGATCTTTGAGGCCTGCATCCTGCGCTTCCGCCCGATCCTGATGACCACCTTCGCGGCGCTCTTCGCGGCGATCCCGCTGATCCTCGGGACGGGCACCGGCTCGGAGCTGCGCCAGCCGCTCGGCATCTCGATCGCCGGCGGGCTGATCGTGAGCCAGATCCTGACGCTCTACACCACGCCGGTGATCTACCTCGCCTTCGACCGTCTCGGGCGGCGCCTCTCCGGCCGGCGGGGCAGCGGGCTGGCGCCCGGGGAGGCGGTGCCGTGAGCGTCGCGACGACCGCGCGCATGAACCCTCCCCCCTCTGCGGGGGAGGGTGCCCCGCGGAGCGGGGCGGGAGAGGGGACCGCGACGCTGATTCAGGTGGCGCCTTTCATGACGCGCGCGACCTCTCCGGAAGCGGCGTCCCCTCTCCCGGCCCCTGCTGACGCAGGGACCACCCTCCCCCGCAGAGGGGGGAGGGTTCGGCGGCGCGCGCGTGGGAGAACCGGGTGAACCTCTCCGCCCCCTTCATCCTGCGCCCGGTCGCCACCACTCTGCTCACCCTCGGCGTGCTGCTTGCCGGCCTGTTCGCCTTCGTGCGGCTGCCGGTGGCGCCGCTGCCGCAGATCGACTTCCCGACCATCCTGGTCCAGGCCTCGATGCCCGGCGCCAGCCCCGACACCATGGCGACCACCGTCGCCGCGCCCCTGGAACGGCGCCTCGGCCAGATCGCCGATGTCGACCAGATGACCTCGACGAGTTCCGTCGGGCAGACCCGGATCGTGCTGCAATTCGGGCTCGACCGCGACATCAACGGCGCCGCCCGCGACGTGCAGGCGGCGATCAACGCCGCGCGGGCCGACCTGCCGACGGCGCTCCGCCAGAATCCCACCTACCGCAAGTTCAACCCGGCCGACGCGCCGATCCTGATCCTCGGCCTGACCTCGAAGACCCTGAGCCCCGGCGCGCTCTACGATTCGGCCGCGACCGTGCTGGCCCAGAAGCTGTCGCAGCTCGAGGGCATCGGCAACGTCGAGATCGGCGGCTCGTCGCTGCCGGCGGTGCGGGTCGAGCTCGATCCCAACGCCCTGTTCCATTACGGCATCGGCCTGGAAGGCATTCGCGCCGCGCTCGCCAGCGCCAACGCCAACTCGCCGAAAGGCGCAATCGAGGCCGGCGAGCGGCGCTACCAGCTCTACGCCAACGACCAGGGCCGCAAGGCCGCCGACTACCAGGACATCGTCGTCGCCTACCGCAACGGCGCGGGCGTGCGCCTGCGCGATGTCGGCCAGGTGGTCGACGGCGTCGAGGACCGGCGCAATCTCGGCCTCGTCAACGGCCAGCGCGGCGTGCTCCTGATCGTCTACAAGCAGCCCGGCGGCAACGTCGTCGAGACAATCGACCGGTTGAAGGAGGCGCTGCCGCAGCTCAAGGCGGCGCTCCCGGGCGACACCGAGCTGATCGTCACCGGCGACCGCTCGCTCACCATCCGGGCGTCGCTGGCGGAGGCAGAGCGCACGCTGCTGATCTCGGTCGGTCTCGTGATCCTGGTGGTGTTCGGCTTCCTGCGCTCGGGCCCCGCCACCCTGATCCCGGCGGTGGCGGTGCCGATCTCGCTGGTCGGCACCTTCGCCGCCATGTGGCTGTGCGACTACAGCCTCGACAACATCTCCCTGATGGCCCTCATCATCGCGGCCGGCTTCGTGGTCGACGACGCGATCGTGGTGCTGGAGAACATCCAGCGCCACATCGAGGACGGGCGCTCGCGGGTCGAGGCGGCGTTGCTCGGCGCCCGCGAGGTCGGGTTCACGGTCCTGTCGATGAGCCTGTCGCTGATCGCGGTGTTCCTGCCGATCCTGCTCGCCGGCGGCATCGTCGGGCGGTTCTTCCAGGAATTCGCCGTCGTCCTGTCGCTGGCGATCCTGATCTCGCTCGTCGTCTCGCTCACCACCACGCCGATGATGTGCGCCCGGCTCCTCAAGCCCGAGAGGCACGGCGCCCGGCCGGGCCCCCTGGCGCGGGGGCTGGAGGCCGCGTTCTCGGGGCTGCTCGGCTTCTACCGCGTCACCCTCGACTGGGCGCTCCGCCACGGCGTGACCGTGATGCTGGTGCTGCTCGCGGCGGTGGTGCTCAACGTCTACCTCTACGTGATCGTGCCGAAGGGGTTCTTTCCCCAGCAGGATACCGGCCAGATGATCGGCGGCATCCAGGCCGACCAGCGCATCTCGTTCCAGGCGATGAGCGCGAAGCTCAGGCGCGCCACCGCCATCGTCCAGGCCGACCCGGCGGTGGAGAGCGTGGTCGGCTTCACCGGCGGGCGCGGGACCAACTCGGCCAACGTCTTCGTCGGCCTGAAGCCTTTGGGCCAGCGCGACCCGATCGGCGAGGTGATGACCCGGCTGCGGCCGAAGCTCGCCGCCATCCCGGGCGCCCGGCTCTACCTGTTTCCGCGCCAGGATCTCTCCGTCGGCGGGCGCCAGAGCTTCTCGCAATACCAGTACACGCTGCAGGGCGACACCAGCGAGGAGCTCTATACCTGGACCCCGAAGCTGCTGGAGGCGCTCCAGAAGGACCCGACCTTCACCGACGTCACCTCCGACCAGCAGCAGGGCGGCCTGGAAACGCGCCTCGTCATCGACCGGCCGACCGCCTTCCGCTACGGCCTGACGCCGGACCAGATCGACAACACCCTCTACGACGCCTTCGGCCAGCGCCAGGTCTCGACGATCTACAACCCGTTGAACCAGTACCACGTCGTGATGGAGATCGCGCCGCGCTACCTCGACAACCCCGAGACTCTGAAGATGATCTACGTCTCGACCTCGGGGGCGCGGGCCCGCGGCTCGGCCACCACCAACGCGGTCGCCGGCACGGTGGCGAGCGCCGCCACCGCCCCGACCGACGCGAACGCCGCCGCGGCTGCGGTCGCGACCGATTCGGCCCGCAACGCCGCCACCAATTCCATCGCGGCGGCCGGGCGGTCGAGCGCCTCGTCGAGCGCCGCGGTCAGCAGCAGCAAGGAGACGATGGTGCCGCTCTCCGCCTTCGCCCGCTTCGAGACCGGCTCGACCCCGGTCCAGGTCAGCCATCAGGGCCTGTTCGTCGCCACCACGCTGTCGTTCAATCTGGCGCCGGGCAAGAGCCTGAGCGACGCCACCGCGGCGATCGACGGCCACATGCGCGACCTGCGCCTGCCCGCCACCATCCACGGCGAATTCGCCGGTGCGGCGAAGAGCTTCCAGTCCTCGTCCTCGCGCCAGCCGCTGCTGATCCTGGCGGCCCTGCTCGCGGTCTACGCGGTGCTCGGCATCCTCTACGAGAGCTGGGTCCACCCGCTGACCATCCTCTCCACCCTGCCCTCGGCCGGCATCGGGGCGATCCTGGCGCTGATGCTGGCCGGGGAGGAGTTCGGGGTGATCGCGCTGATCGCCGTAATCCTGCTGATCGGCATCGTGAAGAAGAACGCCATCATGATGATCGACTTCGCGCTCGACGCCGAGCGCACGCGGTCCTTGAGCCCGCGGGAGTCGATCCGCGAGGCCTGCCTCTTGCGCTTCCGCCCGATCATGATGACAACCTTGGCCGCCTTGCTGGGGGCGCTGCCGCTGATTCTCGACAGCGGCGAGGGCTCCGAGCTGCGCCGTCCCCTCGGCATCGCCATCGTCGGCGGCCTCATCGTGAGCCAGGTCCTGACCCTCTACACCACCCCCGTCGTCTACCTGTACCTCGACCGGTTCCGGCTCTGGGTCGGCCGCCGCCGGGGCTCCGCCACGCGGGCGCTGCCGGCCGAATGACCTTTTCCACCGATTTCATTGTCCAAACCGATGCCGCAGCGCCGAACCCTCCCCCCTCTGCGGGAGAGGGTGCCCGGCGGAGCGGGGCGGGAGAGGGGAACCACGCTTCCGGATATGACGGCACCGTTCTGACGGGCGCCCTCTGGATCAGCGTCGCGCTGCCCCTCTCCCGGCTCGCTGCGTTCGCCACCCTCCACCGTCCCAAGTCGGGCTTGCCCGACTTGGGCACTTGGGTGCGGAACTCGGGCAAGCCCGAGTTCCGTGGGGGGAGGGTTCCGCAGGCGCCATTCCGACTCGCCGCGACGGCCATCCTACCCCTGGCCCTCGCCGGCTGCCTCGTCGGCCCCGATTATTCCCGCCCCACCGTCGAGACACCTGCCGCCTTCAAGGAGGGCGGCGCCCGGCCGATGCCGCCGCGCCACTGGCGGCCGGTGCGGCCCCTCGACGAGGCGGAGCGCGGCGACTGGTGGCGGGTGTTTCGCGATCCGGCCCTCGACCGGCTGATCCGCCTGATCGACGTCGACAACCAGACCCTGCGCGCCCAGGTCGCCGCCTACCGGCAGGCCCGCGCCCTGGTGCAGGAGGCCCGCGCCCAGCTGTTCCCGACCGCGCTGGGCGCCCCCTCGATCAGCCGGTCCAGCACCGGCGGGGTCGAGCGCACCACCGTCACGCTCCAGGGCTCGGCGACTTGGGAACTCGACCTGTTCGGCCGCATCCGCCGCCTGATCGAGAGCGACGTCGCCGCCGCCCAGGCCAGCGCCGCCGATCTCGCCTCGGTGCGCCTGGCGCTCCAGACGCAACTCGCCACCGCCTATTACCAGTTGCGCTACCAGGAATCGCTGCAGAGCCTGCTGGAACGGACGGTGCAGGCCTATCAGCGCTCGCTCACCATCGCGCAGAACCAGTACAATGCCGGCGTCGCCGCCCGCTCCGACGTCATCACCGCCCAGACCCAGCTCCAGACCACCCAGGCCAACGCCATCGCGGTCGGGCTGCAGCGGGCGAACCTGGAACACGCCATCGCGACGCTGATCGGCCGGCCGCCCTCCGAGGTGTCGCTCGCCCGCGGCAGCCTGCCGGCGCGCCCGCCCAATGTTCCGGTCAGCCTGCCCTCCGACCTCCTGGAGCGCCGCCCCGACGTCGCGCTGGCCGAGCGCACCGTGCAATCCCAGAGCGCCCAGATCGGCGTCGCCGTGGCGGCGTTCTTCCCGACCGTCACCCTGTCGGCGAATGGCGGCATCGCGGGCGATCCGGCCCGCAACTTCTTCGCCGCCGCGAACTCGTTCTGGTCGGTGGCGGCCTCGGGGTCTCAGGTGCTGTTCGACGGCGGCGCCCGCACGGCGGCGCTCCAGGCCGTCGAGGCCGCCTACGACGCGGCGGTCGCCAACTATCGCCAGACGGTGCTCACCGCCTTCCAGCAGGTCGAGAACGGGCTGGCCGGCCAGCGCATCCTCGCCCGCCAGCAGGCGGCGCAGGAACTCGCGGTGCAATCCTCGCGCCGGGCGGTGGAGATCGCGCTCAACGAGTACCGGGCCGGCACCCAGAACTACACCACCGTCGTCACCGCCCAGGCGCTGGAGCTCAACAACGAGGTCACGGCGCTGCAGGTCCGGCTCAACCGCTTCGCCAACGCGGTGGCGCTGATCGGCGCCATCGGCGGCGGCTGGGACACCAGCAGCCTGCCGAGCGGAGACGCGCTGAAGCAGTTCGCACCGCTGCCGATCGATCGCGGCCAGGCGCCGCGGGTGGACGAGTGAGGCAGTGTCCGCCTGATCGGTGTCGAGACCAGTAGAAAGCGGGTTTCCCCTCTCCTCGCGGGCGGGGAGAGGAGAGAACCCGCGCCACGACTTTCATCTGCCCGACCAGCCCCCAACCGCAAGCCCCGGTTCCCGCCCGCCGGGGAATGACCTACACCGGTCCATCGGCGCGCTGCCGCCCTAGTTCCGATCCGATGACCGACCCGCTCCTCTCCGTCCAGGACCTCTCCGTCGCCTTCCGCCAGGGCGGGCGCGAGACCCGCGCCGTCGATCGCGTCTCCTTCGCCATCGCGCCGGGGGAGACCGTGGCCCTCGTCGGCGAATCGGGCTCCGGCAAGTCGGTGACGGCGCTCTCGATCCTGCGCCTCGTCGACGGCGCGACGCCGGAGGGGCGCATCCGCTTCAAGGGCCGCGACCTGCTGACGCTGTCCGAGCCGCAGATGCGCGAGATCCGCGGCGCCGACATCACCATGGTGTTCCAGGAGCCGATGACCTCCCTGAACCCGCTGCACCGCATCGCCGACCAGGTCGGCGAGGTGCTGCGGCTGCACAAGGGCAAGGATCAGCCAATGAGCGGCGAGGCGGCCCGCGCCCGCACCCTGGAGCTCCTGAACCTCGTCGGCATCCGCGACGCCGAACGGCGGCTCGGCGCCTATCCGCACGAACTCTCCGGCGGGCAGCGCCAGCGGGTGATGATCGCGATGGCGCTCGCCTGCGAGCCCGACCTGCTGGTGGCCGACGAGCCGACGACCGCCCTCGACGTCACCGTCCAGGCCCAGATCCTGTCGCTCCTCGCCGACCTCAAGGCGCGGCTCGGCATGGCGATGCTGTTCATCACCCACGATCTCGGCATCGTCCGCCGGGTCGCCGACCGGGTCTGCGTGATGCTGCAGGGCCGCATCGTCGAGGCCGGCCCGGTCGCCGAGGTCTTCTCGAACCCGCAGCACGACTATACCCGCCGCCTGCTCGCCGCCGAGCCGCGGGGCCGCGGCAACCCGGTTCCGGAGGCTGCGCCGATCCTGGTCGAGGCCGGGCCGATCCGGGTCCATTTCCCGATCAAGACCGGCCTGCTCCGGCGCACCACCGGCCACGTCAAGGCGGTGGACGGGGTCGCGCTCAGCGTCCGCGAGGGCGAGACGGTCGGGGTGGTGGGCGAATCGGGCTCAGGGAAAACCACGCTCGGCCTCGCCATCCTGCGCCTCACCGCCTCGCAGGGCCCGGTGGTCTATCTCGGCCGGCGCATCGACGGGCTGTCGGCCAGCGCCATGCGGCCCCTGCGGCGCGAGATGCAGGTGGTGTTCCAGGACCCCTACGGCTCGCTCTCGCCCCGGATGTCGGTGGCCGAGATCGTCGCCGAGGGGCTGGAGGTGCAGGGCAAGGGACGCAGCGAGGCCGAGCGCCGGGAGATCGTCGCCCGGGCGCTGACCGATGTCGGGCTCGATCCGGCGGCCATGGACCGCTACCCGCACGAATTCTCCGGCGGCCAGCGCCAGCGCATCGCCATCGCCCGGGCCATGGCGCTCGATCCGCGCTTCGTCGTCCTCGACGAGCCGACCTCGGCCCTCGACATGTCGGTCCAGGCCCAGATCGTCGAACTCCTGCGCGAGCTGCAAGCCCGGCGCGGCCTCGGCTACCTGTTCATCAGCCACGACCTGAAGGTGGTGCGGGCGCTCGCCAACCGGGTGATGGTGATGCAGGGCGGGCAGGTGGTCGAGGAGGGCGCCGCCGAGGAGATCTTCTCCCGGCCCCGCACCGCCTATACCCAGGCCCTGTTCGCCGCCGCCTTCGACCTCGCGGCGGCACCCACCGGGGCGGTCAACGAATGAGCCGGGCGCTCCTCATCGTGCTGGATTCCGTCGGCATCGGCGGCGCGCCGGATGCGGACGCGTTCGGCGACCGGGGCGCCGACACGCTCGGCCACATCGCGGAGGCCTGTGCCGCGGGGAGGGGCGACCGGGCCTCCCTCCGCTCCGGCCCGTTGCGCCTGCCTCACCTCGCCGGTCTCGGCCTCGGGCTGGCGGCGGAAGGAGCGAGCGGCCGGATGCCGCCCGGCCTCGCGCCGACGGGGCCGGTCGCGGGCGCCTTCGGCCACGCGGTCGAGAGCGCCCAGGGCAAGGACACGGTGTCGGGCCACTGGGAGATCGCCGGGGTACCGGTGGACTTTTCCTGGGGCCACTTCCCGGCGACGCGGCCGGCCTTCCCGCCCGCACTCACGCAAGCCCTGATCGGGGAAGCCGGGCTGCCGGGGATCCTCGGCGATTGCCACGCCTCCGGCACCGCGATCATCGAGGAGCTGGGGGCGGAACACGTCCGGACGGGCAAGCCGATCTGCTACACCTCGGTCGACAGCGTGTTCCAGATCGCCGCCCACGAGGAGGCGTTCGGGCTCGACCGGCTCTACGCGCTGTGCACCATCGCCCGCCGGCTCTGCGACCCCTACCGCATCGGCCGGGTCATCGCCCGGCCCTTCACCGGCGAGGAAGGACGGGGCTTCACCCGCACCGCCCACCGGCGCGACTATGCCGTGCCGCCCCCCGGCGACACCCTCCTCGACCGCCTCGCCGCCGCCGGCCGGCCGGTGGTGAGCGTCGGCAAGATCGGCGACATCTTCGCCCATCGCTCGACCGGCCGCGAGGTCAAGCCCGGCGGCAACGATGCCTGCCTGACGGCAGCCCTCGACGCGCTCGCCGACCTGCCCGATGGCGGCCTCGTCTTCGCCAACCTCGTCGAGTTCGACACCGAGTACGGCCACCGCCGCGACGTGCCGGGCTATGCCGCGTCCCTGGAGCGCTTCGACGCCCGGGTGCCGGAGATCCGGGCGGCCTTGAGGCCCGGCGATCTCTGCCTCGTCACCGCCGACCACGGCAACGACCCGACCTGGACCGGCACCGACCACACCCGCGAGCAGGTGCCGGTCCTGGCCTTCGGGCCGGACGTTCCTCCCGGCCCCCTCGGGCCGCTCGGCTTCGCGGCGATCGGCCGGATGGTGGCGCGGCATCTCGGCTTGACGGATCGAAGCTTGGCGGAGCCCGAACCGCTCGCGTAAAGCAGGAGGATCGCGCCACCGGAGACCTTTCGCCTTGTCCATGACGGCTTCCGGCAGGCTCTCCATCGCTGCGCAAGCGCCGGGGTCCTACGCGCCGCCGGCACCGGCCCTCGCCGAGCGGGTCGGCTGGCTCAAGCTGCTGGGGGCGTTCCGGCGCAACACCCTGGAGGCCTTGCCCCGGGCCTGCCTCGACGCGCCGGCGGTGACGATCCCGCTGCCCGGGGGCGGCCGGATCGTCCTGCTCGCCACACCGGCCGGCGCCCGCCACGTCCTGCTCTCGGCCACCCAGGATTTCACGCGCCTGCCCGCCGGCCGGCGGGCGCTCGGGCCGATCGCCGGAAACGGCCTGGTGCTCGCCGACGGCGAGGCCTGGCGCCACCAGCGCAAGGTGCTGGCCCCCGCCTTCACGCCCCGTACCCTGCCCTTGATGCTGCGCTTCGTCGCCCGCAGCGCGGACGAGTCCTGCCGCCGGCTGGCGGCGGGCCTCGGCGCCCCGGCCGACCTGCGCTCCGAGATGCAGCGCGTCGCCCTCGACATCGCCACCACCTCGATGTTCTCCCTCGAGACCGGGGCTCTGGGCACGGAGATCCGGGCCCTCGTTTCCGGCTATCTCGACCGGCTGGGTAAGCCGACCGTCGCCGATTTCCTGCTGCCGGCCGGCTGGCCGACCCCGTCGAGCCCGCGCCGGGCGCTGTTTCGCCGCCGCTGGCTGAAGGTCGTGCAGGCGGTGCTGGCGGCGCGGCGCGAGCAGGGGGCAGCGGGCTCGGCCCGGGACCTGTTCGACCTCCTCGTCGAGGCCCATGGCGAGGCACCCGGCGGGCTCCTCGCCGACGAGGTCGGCACCCTGATCGTCGCCGGCCACGAGACCACCGCCTCGACCCTGTTCTGGGCCTGCACGCTGCTCGCCCGGGACCCGGCCGTGCAGGACGCCCTGGCCGCGGAAGCGGCCGGGCTCGACCTGTCGGAGGAGGGCGCCGCCGCGTCCCTGGCCCATCTGCGGCTGGCCCGGTCGGTGGTGCAGGAGACCCTGCGGCTCTATCCCCCGGTCTACGTCATCCCCCGCCGCGCCGCGCGGGCGGGCGCGGTCGAGGGCACCGAGATCCCGGCCGGCGGCATCGTGATGATCCCGACCTGGGTGCTCCACCGCGATCCGCGCTGGTGGGACCGGCCGGAGGTCTTCGACCCGCACCGCTTCCTCGATCGCCCGGAACCGGACCGCTTCGCCTACCTGCCGTTCGGCGCCGGCCCGCGGATCTGCATCGGCGCGCAGCTGGCGCTGGCCGAGGCGACCCTGGTCCTGGCGCGCCTGATGCGCGACATGCGCCTCTCCCTTGCCGACGACCGGCCGGTGCTGCCAGTGGCGACCACGACGCTGCGGCCGGACCACGTGCCGCGCTTCCATCTGGAAAGCCGCACCGGTTGAGCCTGCCGTCGGCGCGAAAATGCTCTATGGGCTTGCGGAGCGGCCGGTCCGGCCCCGCGAAGAGACAGAAAGACACGGTGCGACCCTGGCGCAGCGGCCCGTCCGACCGGCGCGGCTACCATCACGGCAACCTCAAGGAGGCCCTGATCGAGGCCGCGCGCCGCTTCATCGCGGAGCGCGGCATCGGCGGCTTCACCCTGGTCGATGCGGCGCGCCTCGTCGGCGTCTCGCCGGCGGCGCTCTACCGCCACTTCCGCGGCCGCGAGGCCCTGCTGGAGGAGGTGGCCGAGCGCGGCTTCACCGAGCTCGCCGCCCGCCTCGCCCGGGCCTTGCGCGGCCCCGGCACGCCGCTGGAGCGCTTCACCCGGATGGGCGAAGCCTACCTGACCTTCGCCGAGGAGGAGCCGGGCTACTACGCGGCGATCTTCGAGGCCCGGCCCCTCGGGCCCGACGGCTGTCCGCCGGTCCAGGCGCCGCGCGACCGCGACGCCTTCGGCCTCCTGGTCGAGGCCCTGCGGAACACCTTCCCGGACGGCTTCTCGGCGGGCGTCGATCCGCGCTTCGTCGCCCTGGAGGTCTGGGCGCTCTCCCACGGCATCGCGACGCTGGCCGCCGCCGGCCGGCTGCCGACCGGCCCCGGCCTGCCGACCAAGTACGACCTCCTGCGGGCCGGCGTGCTGGCCATGGTGCACGGGGCGACGGCGCGGGCCCCCGGATAGGGGCTCAATGCCCCGAGGCGAGCGCCGCACCCGGCTTGTCGTGGGTGCCGAGCCTCTCGACCAGGGTGGCGGAGGCCGCGTTGAGGCCGGTGACTTCCACCGGCACATCGTGGTGGCGGAACTTCAGCACCACGCGGTCGAGGGCGTTGACGGCGGTGAGGTCCCAGAAATGGGCCTCGGTCAGGTCGATCACCACGCGCTCCAGGTCCTCCTCGCGGAAATCGAACCCGGCATGGAAGGCCTCCGCCGTGGCGAAGAAGATCTGGCCGGTGACCCGGTAGGTGCGGGTGCGGCCCGCGCGCGACGACGCGACGGCGAAGAACCGGGTGACCTTGTGGGCGAAGAACAGCCCGCTCAGGACCACGCCGAACAGCACGCCCTTGGCGAGGTCGTGGGTCGCGACCACGACCGCGACGGTGCCGAGCATCACGATGCTCGACGTGGTCGGGTGGGTGACCAGGGTGCGGATCGAGCGCCATTGGAAGGTGTTGATCGATACCATGATCATCACGGCGACCAGGGCCGCCATCGGGATCTGCGCCACGTAGGGCCCGAGCACCACGATCAGGAACAGCAGGAAGGCGCCGGCCCACAGCGTCGAGAGCCGGCCGCGGCCGCCCGACGAGACGTTGATCACCGACTGGCCGATCATCGCGCAGCCGGCCATGCCGCCGAACAGGCCGGCGGTGACGTTGGCCAGGCCCTGGCCGGCGCATTCGCGGTTCTTGTTCGAGGAGGTGTCGGTGCGCTCGTCGACGATCGCCGCGGTCATCAGGCTCTCCAGCAGGCCGACCATCGCGAGGGTGAGCGCGTAGGGCAGGATGATCCGCAGGGTCTCGAAGGTGAGGGGGACCTGCGGCAGGGCGAAGCTCGGCAGCTCGCTCGGCAGCGCCCCCATGTCGCCGACGGTGCGGATGCCGAGGCCGAGGCTCATCGACAGGGCGGTGAACAGCACGATGGTGACCAGCGCCGAGGGCACGGCCCTCGTCAGGTACGGCAGGCCGTAGATCAGCGCGAGGCCGGCGGCGGTCATCGCGTAGACGACCGGCCCGCGGCCGATCAGTTCCGGCATCTGCGCGAGGAAGATCAGGATCGCCAGCGCATTGACGAAGCCGGTGACGACCGAGCGCGAGACGAAGCGCATCAGGTTGCCGAGGCGGAGGAACCCCGCGGCGATCTGGATCAGGCCGGTCAGGATCGTGGCGGCGAAGAGGTGGCCGATTCCGTGATCCTTGACGAGCGTCGTCATCACCAGCGCCATCGCGCCGGTGGCGGCCGAGATCATCGCCGGGCGCCCGCCGGCGATCGCGGTGACGACCGCGATGCAGAACGAGGCGTAGAGCCCGACCTTCGGGTCGACCCCGGCGATGATCGAGAAGGCGATCGCCTCCGGGATGAGGGCGAGCGCCACGACGGTACCGGACAGGATTTCGCGCGTGACGTCGGGCGCCCATTCGCGCCGCAGGCGGACGAGGTTCATGGAGAGTGAGCTTTCGAGGCGAGGCGCAACGGGGCGCGCGAGGACGATCCGCCGCGCGGGGCGGACGGGTAGGGAGAACAGGCGTGGAGAGAGGACGCGGGAGAGCGGGGCGCTACGGCGGCGTGGGCCGCGAGACCGGAATGGCTCGATCCTGCATCATGGCCCGTGCGTACACGGGTCTTCGCTGCGGCGCAACGGGACGGAGGGATTAAAGTCCCGACTGCTGGGTGCAGCATGATCCGGGAAAGCAACCGAGACGAGACGAGCGCGGGTTTTCCCTCCCCCCTCTGCGGGGGAGGGTGCCCCACGGAGTGGGGCGGGAGAGGGGACGACGCTTCCGGAAAAGACTGAACCGTTCTGAAGGGCGCTTCACTTGATCAGCGTCGCGCCGCCCCTCTCCCGGCTCGCTCCGCTCGCCACCCTCCCCCGCAGAGGGGGGAGGGTTCGGGCGTCGCGACATCATGAAAAAAGCCCGCCCCTCGGCGAAGGGGCGGGCCTCGTCGTTACGGAGTGTCGCCCGGCCGTCAGGCCGGGATCAGCGGGTCCCGCCGGGCCGCCGTTTCCGGCGCCCCTTCCTTGGCCTTCTGCTTCGGCGGCGGGCCGAGGAAGGCCGGCACGATGAAGAAGGCGGCCACCAGCGTGAAGAACAGCGACAGGGCGAGCAGCTTGCCCATGCTGGCGGTGCCCGGATGGCTCGACAGAACCAGCGAGCCGAAGGCGGTGCCGGTGGTGAGCGCCGAGAAGAAGATCGCCCGGGTCAGGCTGGACGCCAGCATGTCGGCGACGCCGGCGCGCCAGGCGATCACGTAGTAGATGTGGAAGGCCACGCCCACTGCCAGCATCAAGGGCAGCGCGATGATGTTGGCGAAGTTCAGCGGCATGCCGATGAGGTAGAGCGCCTCGAGCGTCCACAGGGTGGCGAGCACCAGCGGCCCGAGCGCCATGGCGACGTCCCAGGGCCGGCGCAGGGCCACCGACAGGATGATGAAGATCGAGAGGAGCGCGAGCAGGCCCGCCTCGATGAAGGCGCCGAGGATGGTGTGGCTCGACCGGGTGGTGGCGACCGGCGCGCCGGTGGCGTGCGGGGCCACGCTCAGGACCTCCTTCGAGAAGCGCCGCAGCACCGTGTTGTCGTTCGAGTTGCCCTTGGGCTGCACCTCGATCCGGGCCTTGCCGTCGGCGGCGATCCACTCGGAGCGGATCTGCCTGGGCAGGTTCTCCAGCGTGATCTTCTCCGGCGCGAGCAGGCTGCGCAGGCGGGTGAGCAAGGCCTTGAGGTTCGGCACCACCGCGGCGGCGGCGGCCTCGCGCACCGGGGGCTCGGCATTGGCCAGGCGATCGAGGGTGTCGGTGAAGCCCTGGATGGTGGCGAGCGGGCCGGAGGCGTTCCCTCCCTGGCCTGCCTGCGCGATGCCGCGCAGGGCCGTGACCGCGTTGCGGATCGCCGTCACCACCTCGCGGTCGGCCGGCGCCGGCGCGACGCGGGGCGGGCTGAGCACCGGGCCGAGCACCTGCGCCGCGTCCTCGATCGTGGCGAGCTTCTGGTCCTGGTCGGCGGGCACGAAGGTGTCGATGTCGATCACCCCGGCGACGCTCGGCAGGGCCGTGAGCTTCTTGACCATCGGGCCGATCGCGTCGCGGTTGGGGACCACCACGTCGATCGAGTTGGGGCTGGTCTTCGGGTCCTTGGCGAGGTCGAGATAGGTCGCGACCGATTCCACCTTCGCGCTGCGCAGGTGCATCGGGTTCGAGTCGAAGGGCAGCCAGTAGAGCAAGGGCAGGCCCGCCACCGTGACGAGGCCGGTGAGCACCAGGACCAGCTTGCGGTTGGCGAGGATCCAGTGGTCGACCGAGGCCATGCTGGCGGTGCCGACCTCCTGCTTCTCGCCCGGCGGCCGCAGCACGGCGATCAGCGCCGGCAGCAGGGTGAGGGAGAAGAGATAGGCGACGATCATGCCGACGCCGGCGATCAGGCCGAGCTCGGACACGCCGCGAAAGTCGGTCGGCAGGAACGAGAAGAAGCCGGCGAGCAGCGACACCGCCGCCAGGGTCAGCGACCAGCCGACGCCGCGGGCGGCCGAGCGGATCGCCCGTTCGAGGTCCGCCTCGGCGAAGCGGTCGGCGCGGTAGCGTACGGCGAACTGGATGCCGAAATCGATGCCGAGGCCGACGAACAGGGCCGCGAAGGCGACCGAGATCGGGTTCAGCTCGCCGACCATCGCGAGGCCGAGGGCCGCCGTGACGATCAGGCCCGCGAAGGTGGTGATGAGGACGGCGACGACGAGGCTGCCGGAACGCAGCGCCAGCCACAGGAACAGCACGATGGCGCCGCCGGTGACCGAGTAGTTCAGCGCCGCGTCGTCGGCCAGCGTCGCGAATTCGTCGTCCGCCACCGCGACCTGGCCGGTGAGGCGCACCCGCACCCCGTTGGCCTCGGTCAGGCCGAGGCCGCGGGCGGTCTCGCGGATCAGCTGGCTCGCCTTCTCGCCGGGCTGGAGGGCGTCGTAGTCGAGGACGGGCTGGGCGATGACGAAGCGGCGCAGGTCGCTCGGCTCCACCTTGCCGCCGGAGAGCAGCAGCTGCCACGAGAGCTGCGCCCGCTCGCCCTTCAGGACACGATCGAAGACATCCTTCATCTGGCCCATCGGGCCGACGAGGTCCTCGGGCTTGGCCTGGCCGGCCTTCACGCCTTGAGCGCCCATCACCATGGCCTGCATGATGCCGCGCAAGGACGGGTCGGCGGCGAGCGGCCCGAGCAGGCCCTGCTGCTGGATCAGCCGCTCCGTGGTCTGGTCCAGCTCCTTCTGGGGCATCAGCAGGAGGCCGTTCTTGTCGAAGAACGGCCCGCCATCGGGACGGTAGACGATCGGCAGCAGGTCCTTGTGGCTGGAGAGGGCCTGGGTCAGGCGGTTCGCCGCCTCCTCGGCCTGTTCCGGCGTCTGCCCGTCGATCACCATGACGAGCAGGTTGCTGCGCTGCGGGAAGGTCTTCTCGAACTGGATCTCGTCCTGGCGCCAGGGCACGTCCGGCGTGATCAGGCGCTCGACATCGGTGTTGATGCGGAAGAGGTGCGCCGCCGTGACGGCGCTCGCGACGGTGAGCAGCAGCGCGGCCACGAGGACGAGCCAGCGCCGGTGTACGGAAAACGCCACGAGCCGTTCGATCACGATGCGAAGCCTGCCTCTAGCTCGCGGGCCACGCGGCGGCCCGGTGAAATCCTGATGATCGGCCCGACGGCCTCGCCGGGACGGCGATGCCCCTAGCAAGACCCACACCGGCCGGGGCCAGTATAGCGCGCGGGGCAGCGGCGCCCATGGTCACGGTGAGCATCGGCGTCGCGGCAACGCCCCGGGGGACGTCCGTGGCGCGCTAGGTAATGACCCGCAGGCCCGATTGCAACGCGTTGGCCCGAAACGGATCCCCGATCGGGCCGGCCCCCGCCGCCCACATCCTTCGGGCAAGCTCGGCTTTACGCCGTCGCCACCCGCGCCTTACACCTCGCATCCGGGAGGGGTCTGCCCGGCAGGGCGGGCCCGGGGAGTCGCCGCGAGAGGAACGGGGTGCCGGTGGCGGGAAGGCAGGAGAACGGGCTCGACCTCGTGCTGGCCCAGCCGAGAGGGTTCTGCGCCGGGGTGGTGCGGGCGGTCGACATCGTCGAGCGGGTGCTCGCCCGGGGCGATCACCCGGTCTACGTGCGCCACGAGATCGTCCATAACGGCCGCGTCGTCGCCGACCTCGAGGCCAAGGGCGCCCGCTTCGTCGAGAGCCTCGACGAGGTGCCGGACGGCGCCACCACGATCTTCTCGGCCCACGGCGTGTCGCGGGCGGTCGAGGTTGAGGCCGCGCGAAGGGGGCTCCCGGTCGTCGACGCCACCTGCCCGCTGGTCGCCAAGGTGCACGCGCAAGGCCGCCGCTACGCCGCCCAAGGGCGCACCGTGATCCTGGTCGGCCATGCCGGCCACGCCGAGGTCGAGGGCACGCTCGGGCAGATCGACGGCGAGGTCCACCTCGTCGGCAGCGTCGCGGAGGCGCAAAGCCTCGACCTGCCGGCCGACGCGAAGCTCGCCTACATCACCCAGACGACGCTGAGCGTCGACGACACCCGGGCGATCATCGCGGTCCTGAGCCGGCGCTTCCGCGACCTCGTCGGCCCTGAGACCCGGGACATCTGCTACGCGACCCAGAACCGTCAGGCCGCCGTGCGGGCGCTCGCGGAGGTCGCCGACGTGATCCTGGTGGTGGGCGCGCGCAACTCCTCGAACTGCAACCGCCTGCGCGAGATCGCCGCCGAGGCCGGCCGGCCGAGCCACCTCGTCGAGGGGGAAGCGGACCTGGCGACGCTCGATTTCGGCGCGGCCCGCACGATCGGCCTCACCGCCGGCGCCTCGACCCCCGAGGTGGTGATCGCGGAGGTGATTGCTGCGCTGCAGCGTCGCACCCCCCTGCGGATTTCCACGCTTCCGGGCGTTGTCGAGAGCGCGAGCTTCCCGCTCCCGTCGAGTTTGGGCCACACTTAGGCCGTTCCGAACCAAGCTTGGACCGTTTCGAACCTAGCTTGCTGGAAATCCGCCACTTTTCGGGCTAATCAGCCCGCTTGGCACAGCACTCGACACGAACCACGACACAAGGAGCCTTGGTCTTGGGCATTCCTCTCCGGTACGTCGCGAAGATCGGCGGCTACATCCTCAAGCAGCACCTCACCGGCCGCAAGCGTTACCCGCTTGTCATGATGATGGAGCCGTTGTTCCGGTGCAATCTCGCCTGCGCAGGCTGCGGCAAGATCGACTATCCGGACGAGATCCTCAACAAGCGCCTGCCGGTCGACGAAGCACTCGAGTCGGTCCGCGAATGCGGTGCACCCGTGGTCGTCATCGCGGGCGGCGAGCCGCTGCTGCACAAGGACCTGCCGCAGATCGTCGAGGGCATCATCGCGCAGAAGAAGTTCGCGATCGTCTGCACCAACGCGCTGCTCCTCGAGAAGAAGATCGCGCAGTACAAGCCGAGCCCGTATTTCACCTGGTCGATCCATCTCGATGGCGACAAGGAGATGCACGACCAGTCGGTGTGCCAGCGCGGCGTCTACGACAAGGCGGTGGCGGCGATCCAGAAGGCCAAGGAGATGGGCTTCCGGGTCACGATCAACTGCACCTTCTTCAACAACTCCTCGGCCGACAAGATCGCCGACTTCTTCGACAGCGTGACCCGGATGGGCATCGACGGCATCACCGTCTCCCCCGGCTACGCCTACGAGCGCGCCCCCGACCAGCAGCACTTCCTCAACCGCCGGGCGACCAAGGACCTGTTCCGCGGCGTGTTCCGCCTCGGCAAGGAGAAGGGCCGCGAGAAGTGGACCTTCCAGCAGTCGGGCCTGTTCCTGGACTTCCTGGCCGGCAACCAGACCTACCACTGCACGCCGTGGGGCAACCCGACGCGGACGGTCTTCGGCTGGCAGAAGCCGTGCTACCTGCTCGGCGAGGGCTACGCCAAGACCTTCAAGGAGCTGATGGAGACCACGGACTGGGACGCCTACGGCACCGGCAACTACGAGAAGTGCGCCGACTGCATGGTGCATTCGGGCTACGAGGCCTCCTCGGTGGTCGACTCGGTGAAGAAGCCGTGGAAGCCGGTGATCTATGCGCTCCGCGGGATCAAGACCGAGGGCGAGATGGCTCCCGAGATCTCCCTCGAGAACCAGCGCCCGGCCGAGTTCGTGTTCTCACGCAACGTCGCGCAGAAGCTCTCCGAGATCCGGGACGCCAAGGCCGACGCCAAGAAGCGCGCGACAGCGGCCTAACGAGGCGAAGGCCGCCGACGAGTCGCGGGCGAGGCGCACGAGCCCGCCCACGCTCGCCGAGCGGCGCGCCAGAGCCGACAGGACGGCGAGGATATCGGGCTCGCCGTCCGGCTTGAGGGCCTTGGCGATCGCCGCCGGCAGGGCGCGGTCGGCCGGGTCGCACACCACCCTGACGGCGCAGAAGGGCAGGCCGTGCGCCTGCGCGAAGGCCGCCGCGACCTGCGATTCCATGTCGACCGCCGCGGCGCCGGTCTCGGCCCGGAGCAGGGCCTTGGCGTGCGGCGACAGCACCGCCGCCTCCACCCCCGCGACATCGGCCTGGATCACCCGGACCGGCGCGTCCGCCAGCCGTCGGGCGAGCGCCGCGACGACCTCCGGATGCGCCGCGAGGCGCTGCCCGGCCGCCCGAGTCCCGGTCACGACGACCCCGGTCGCCACCACGACGTCGCCCGGCACCAGGTCGGGATCGAGCCCGCCGGCGATGCCGATGCTCATCACCGCCCGGCAGCCCGGGCCGCTGCGCCCCTTCAGGAGATCCCGCAGCCGCTCTGGATTGCCCCCGGCTCCCACCGTCGCCACGCCCGGCCCGGCGGCGAGCCGCGCCTCGCGGGCCAGGCCGGTCACGGCCAGGACGGGATGAGGCCCGTTCGGACCGGTGGTGTCCTCGACGACGATCATGCGGGGCTCGGCAGGCTTGATGGGGGAAGAGCAATGAAGCACCCCTCATACCAGAGCGTGTGCGGCGAGCATGTGGCGTCGGTGACACGGGGGGCCGGCCCGGACCGACTCGCGGGCAGCGCCCGATCGCGTTGCGGTCGCGCGCCGCTCCCAAGCCCCGGCGAGTCGTCCTACGACGAACCGGCCTCCACGTCGTCGGGCCGACCTCCGAGCGGACCATCCTCCGAGCGGAGTCGCGTCGGCAGGCCGACGCTTCGTCTGCCGTGGTTTTTGGTCTGCCGCAGATGATCGTCGCAACACCGGCAGCCGCGTTTGCGACATCCGCTCAGGGCTTCGGCGCCTGGGTCGCGGACGCCGCCGCCTCCGCCCTCAGCTTCGCCTCGACCTCCGCGCGGATGCGCGCCTCCATCTCGGCCTTCGCCTGCGCATCCGCCTCGGCCTTGCGCTTCGTCTCGGCCTCGGCCCGCATCTGCGCCTCGATCTTCGCCCGCATCTCGGCTTCGGCCTTCGCGGTCTCCGCGGCGGCCTTGCGCTCCGCGCTGCGCTTGCCGGCCGAGGCGACGTAATCCTCCGGGCTCTGCGTGAGATACGCGCTCAGCTCGATCTCGAACTGCCCCTTCTCCGTCCCCGTCTTCGGGCAGCCCGGCACGTCCGGAGCCTTCATCTGCTCCTGCACCGCCGCCTCGACCGGTGCCATCTCCGGCCGCAGAGCGGCAACCTTTGCGTCGAGGGCGGTGCGCTGCATGCCAGTGGTGCTCACGTCGCAGGATGCGACCGTGCGCTGGAGGAGAAGACCGAACATGTAAGCCTCGATCCGGCTCGTGAGCGGGGCCGGAGCGGCCTGCGCCGCGGCGGGAGCGGGCGCCGCTGCCGCCGCGTCGCACCGCTTGAGGCCGTCGAACGCGTCGGCGAAGCCAGGGATACGGAAATCGGCCTCGCCGTTGTCGAACTTGAGGACGATCTGCTTGCCCTTGAGCAGCTTCGGGATCACGGCCCCGGGCAGCTCGGTCGAGAGCAGCTTGCCGTCGCCGGTCCAGCCCTGCTTGGCGTAGACGACCTGCTTGTCGATCGACATCGGCGCCTGGACGGCCTCGTCCTTGTCCCACTCCCAGTTCTCGTAGCCGAGGATGAGGACCAGCTTGTCGCCCTTCAGCGTGACGACGATGGCGTTCTCGGCGTTCTTGTCGTCCTTGTCCCTGTACGAATAGGCCATCTGGCAGGCGTTCGGCCCCGGGGCGCCGACATTGCGCTCGACTTCCCAGCCGCGGACGTTCTCGAACAGCTTGCGCTCACCGGCCTGGGCCGCGGGCGCGAGGGCGGTGCACAGGAGCGCGAGCGTGATCGCCGCCGACGCGGATCGGATCGTCATGAGGGTTGGGCTCCACGGAGTGTCGTCGTCAGCGTGTCGCCCGGAATGGTCGGACACCGCGGTCAATCATCAGACCGTCATCGGCATACGATCGATCGCGGCCGCAGTCGATCGGCAACGTCGCGGTCGATGAACGAAGTGTTTCGCGGCCGAGCCCGCCGCCCCGGATTGCGGCCGACTGCCGGAGCACTTGGTTCTGGCACCGACCTGCGGCCGGTCCGCTCGAAGACCGGTTGGGCCTCCCTGCCAGTGGATTTCGGCCTCGACGGCACGCGCCGTCTCCCCTGGGGAAGATTCCGAGGCCCGGACGGAGCGTCGGGCCGACGTGGCGGTCGCGATCGACGGGGGGCGCCAGCGAGCCCCGTCACGGCCCGGGTGGCGGCCGCATCGTCCCATCCCGGGCGGACCAGGCCTGCCCCGGATGAACCGGCAAGGATGGGATTCACCGAGGAATTCGCCGAGCGCATCGTTTCCGGCCTGCGCTGCGGCGGTCCCGGCTCGGGCCACGATGCGGCCGCGCCGCCTTATGCCTCCGGATCGGCCCGGGTCGAGAAGCGGTCGCGGGCGGTGAAGCGGTCGGCCGGCAGGCCGGAGGGCAGGATGCCGCGGTAGATCTCCCGCGAGAGGAACGAGCGCTCGATCTCGATCTGCTCCTCGTCGAGGTCGACGTACCAGCAGCGGCGCCGGGGCGACCAGCGGTAGTTGCGGTCCTTGAGCCGGTCCTTGAGGGCGATCGGGGCGTCGGAGGCCCAGAGCCGCACGGTCGGCCGCCGCGCCGCCTCGAGGAGGGCGGCAAGCGCCAGGCGCCCCGAGGCGCGCAAGGGCCGGGCGAGGATCGCCAGCAGCGCCTCGCAATCGTCGATCGCCCGGTGGCCGTTGTGGAAATGGCCGTGATCGGCGAGCAGGTGGCCGAGCCGCATCCCCTCGTGCCCCTCCGCCCGCCAGGGGATCTGGTGGCAGGAGCAGGCCCAGTTGCGCGAGACGAAGATCGGCCAGCGGCGCTCGCACATCTGCCGGTCGAAGCGGGCATTGTGGGCGATGACGACCCGCGCCTCGGCGGCGAGCGCCGCCACCGCCTCGTCGTCGATGCGCTGCCCGGCGACGTCCGCATCGGTGATGCCGGTGAGGCGCACCACCGCCTCGGGGATCGGGCCGGAGGGCTGGTGGAGTTGGTTGAACCGCTCCAGCACCCGGTAGATCCGACCGCTCGCGCCGTACTCGAACTTGACGATGCCGAGCTCGATCACCTCGTCGGCGGTGACGTCGATGCCGGTGGTCTCGGTGTCGAGGATCAGCCCGACGAAGGTCGGCTCCTCGGGCTCCTCGGCCGGGGGCACGAAGGGGCCGAGACGGCGCAGCACCCGGTAGTCGCCGGTGCGCTCCAGGATGGCGGCGATGTCGTCGAGCGCGTCGGTCAAGCGGCGTGTCACCTTGGGCCTGAAGCGGCCGCGCGGAGGCGGCGCGTGTCGTTTCTTGACCGCAGGCATAATCCCGCCGCGACCGCCGGGCCAAGAGCCCGGCCGCCACGCTCCACCGCAATCGCGTGCCCGTCCCACGCAGCCCTCCGGCCCCGCGCACGACAAAGCCCCGCCGTCGAGAGCCCGGAGGCGTTCGGCGGCGGGGAAGTCGAGGAGATCCGAGAGACGAGCGCCGCGCCGGCAGGGGGAGGAAAGGGCCGGCGGGTGCACCGGAGCGGCTCCCATGCCGTCCGATGTCAGCCCAACCTTCCGCCGCTGGCCCGGTTTCGGGGGCGACGGCGAAAACGCATCCGGAGTAAACCTGGGGCAAGCCGAGGCCCGAATTCGGCAGCAAGCGCCGGGATGCGCGAGGCGGCGGGCGGGGCGAGGATGGCGCCATCGCCCCACAGGGAGCACCACGATCATGCGCAACCCGGATTCCGATGTCGCGGTCGCGGGCGGCGTCCCGCCCCTCGACGAGGCCGCGCGCTTCGCCGCCATCGCCCGCCGCGACCGGGCGGCGGACGGCCGGTTCGTCTACGCGGTGCGCACGACCGGCGTGTATTGCCGGCCGAGCTGCGCCGCCCGGCCGGCCCGGCCGGAGAATGTCAGCTTCCACCCGACCTGCGCGGCCGCCGAGGCGGCGGGCTTCCGGGCCTGCCGGCGCTGCCGTCCGAACGAAGCGAGCCTGGCCGAGCGCCAGGCCGAGGCGGTGGCCCGGGCCTGCCGGCGGATCGAGGCGGCGGAAACCCCGCCGGCACTGGCCGACCTCGCGGCGGCGGCGGGCTCGAGCCCGTACCACTTCCACCGGGTGTTCAAGCAGGTCACCGGGGTGACGCCGCGGGCCTATGCGGCGGCCCACCGCGCGGCGCGGGCGGCGGAGGGGCTGCGGCAGGCCGGGACGGTGACCGAGGCGATCTTCGACGCCGGCTACGGCGCGGCGAGCCGGTTCTACGCCGCGGCCCCGGCGCGCCTCGGCATGACGCCCACGGCCTATCGCCGGGGCGGGGAGGGCGCGGCGATCCGCTTCGCGGTCGGCGCCTGCTCGCTCGGCCACGTCCTGGTGGCGGCGACGGAGACCGGACTCTGCGCGATCCTGCTCGGGGACGATCCGGACGCCCTGCTGCGCGACCTCGAGGACCGCTTCCCGAGGGCGGCGCTGACCGGGGGCGACCGCGACTTCGAGGCGGTGGTGGCGCAGGTCGTCGGCCTCGTCGAAGCCCCCGGCCGGATCGCCAGCCTGCCCCTCGACATCGGCGGCACCGCCTTCCAGCAGCGGGTGTGGCAGGCCCTGCGGGCGATCCCGCCCGGGCGCACCGCGACCTATGCGGAGATCGCCCAGGCGATCGGCGCGCCCTCGGCGGCTCGGGCGGTGGCGCTGGCCTGCGGCGCCAACCCGCTCGCGGTGGCGATCCCGTGCCACCGGGTGGTGCGCCAGGATGGCAGCCTCTCGGGGTATCGCTGGGGCGTCGCCCGCAAGCGGGCGCTGCTCGACCGGGAGCAGGCGGACAGGACCTGACGGAGCACGCCCCCCGGCGGAACCGTCGCGCCGGCAACCCGCCGGCGGCGCCGGCCAGGCGACGCGTCTGCCGCACAACGGGGCCGGCGCGGCCGGTCGCCCGGCGAGCCGGGACGCGGATGGCGGCTCGCCGTCTCCGATCGGCCGGGCTTCGAGCCGGGCGGGACTCGTCTCCCGTCCGGATCGAGGAGCGGCCGAAGCATTCCTTTAAGGAACACGAAGCGGAATTTGCATCGGGCACGGATCGACGGGCCGGGATCGGCGTTCTGTCATTGATCCCTGCCGCAAAGGTTGCGGCCGGGGTCGAGAGGAACACCCAAAGCGCGAGCCTCCCCCTTGGAGCGCAAAACCATGTCGTGCCGCCACAACGCCGTCGCTCCCCTGCCGCACATGATCGCGACGGCGCCGTCGCACCTGCGCAAGTGGCGCCGCTTTCCACGGACGTTGCCGCAGCCGGCCAACGACAATGTCCGCCCCGGCAGCACCGCCGAGGCCGGCCTGTGGGCCGCCGCCCTGGGGGCCACCGCCACGATGGTGGCGGTGCTGATCGTCGGGATGCTGGTGTGACTCAGCGCCCGGTCTTGCGGCGCCAGGCGGCGAAGTCGGCCTTGGCCTGATCGTCGACCAGCGGGTAGAGGCCGATCACGGCGCGGCCGTTCTGGACCTCCTCCAGCACGAAATCCTCGAACACCGTCATCTCGGCGGCCTCCGCGGCGATCTCGTCGGCGAGGTCCGCCGGGATGACGATCACCCCCTCGGCGTCGCCCACCATCACGTCGCCCGGGAAGACCGCGACGTCGCCGCAGCCGATCGGCACGTTGATGTCGAGGGCCTGGTGCAGGGTCAGGTTGGTCGGGGCCGACGGGCGGTTGTGGTAGGCCGGGAAGGGCAGGGCGCCGATCTCGGGCGAATCGCGAAAGCCGCCGTCGGTGACGACGCCCGCCGCGCCCCGCTTCATCAGCCGGGTGACCAGGATCGCGCCGGCGGAGGCCGCGCGCGGGTTCTTGCGGCTGTCCATCACCAGCACCGCGCCCTCCGGGCATTGATCGACGGCGACGCGCTGCGGATGGGTGGGGTCGCGGAACACCGCCAGCGTGTTCAGGTCCTCCCGGGCCGGGATGTAGCGCAGGGTGTAGGCCTCGCCGACCATCGTCCCGGCCTGCGGGTTGAGGGGGCGCACGTCCTGGATGAACTGGTTGCGCAGGCCGCGCTTGAACAGGGCGGTGGCCAGGGTCGCGGTGCTGACGGACTTCAGCGTCGCGCGGGTCTCGGGGCTCAGGGGCATCGGGGCTCTCCGGTCGAGGGCGGCCGCCGGGGCGAGGGAGCCCGCGGCACGGGCGCAAGACCGCCCCACCCGCTACCGATCCTCCCCGTCGCCCGGACGGCTTCGCCGCTCCGCGGCCACCCATGAGGCAGCCTGTGACGAGCCATTGAAGCACTAATGTTTTAGTACATCAACCATGTTGTCAGGACTCGGCCTACGATCGGACCCTTCCCCGCCCTGCGGGGAAGGGTCCGATCCGGCGCTTTGATCACTTCTTGCGCGGAGCCGGCGGCGGAGGCGTCGGGGGCTCGTCGCCGCCCTCGTCGGCCTCGCCGCCGCCGATGGTCGACTTGAGCGCGAAGGCGACGAGCGGGCTCGCGACGTCGACCACCTCGGCCTTCGTCAGGCCCTCCTTCGGATCGTAGCTGCCGACGAGCATCACGGTCCGGTTCTCGGTCTTGGCGAGGTCGAGACCATCACCGGACACGGCCACCGGCTTGCCGGCGATCTCGTCGGCCTTGCGGTCGTTGGTGAACAGGACCGTCACCTTGCCGCCCTTGACCACGCCGACGTAGCAGGTCTCCTCCGGCGTCCGGCACGGAAAGAGCATCGCGGCGACCGGGTCGGGTTGCGGCGCGGGCGCCTCCTTCGGCGGTGCCTTCGGGGCCGGGCCTTTCGGGGCGGGCTGGGCCGCCGCCGGGGCGGCGAGGGCGAGCAGCGCGAGGGCGAGTGCGGGGCGCAGGGTTCTCGGCTCCAAAGGTCTCGTCTCCTGAAGATGTGCTCGACCGAAAGGCCGCGAAGTGGCGCGCCCGCGTGGGACGTTCAAGCCCCGGGGCGGCTCACGCCTGCGCGAGGCCGCCATCGAGGTCGGCCGCCGCCACCAGCGCCCGCGTATAGGCCTCGCGCGGGCGCTCCAGCACCGCATCGGTCGGCCCGCGCTCGACCTCGCGGCCGCCCCGCAGGACCAGCACCGTGTCGGCGAGCGCGCGGACCACCGCGAGGTCGTGGGAGATGAACAGGTAGGCGAGGCCGTGCGCCGCCTGCAGGTCGCGCAGCAGGGCGACGATGTCGCGCTGCACCGTGCGGTCGAGGGCGGAGGTCGGCTCGTCGAGGACGACGAGGCGGGGCCGCAGGATCATCGCCCGGGCGATGGCGATGCGCTGGCGCTGGCCGCCCGAGAAGGCGTGCGGGAAGCGGTGGCGCCAGGCGGGATCGAGGCGCACCTCGCAGAACGCCTCGGCCGCGCGGGCGTCGCGATCGGCGGCGGTCAGCCGGGGCTCGTGGACCCGCAGGCCCTCGGACACGATCTCGCCGGCGGTGAGGCGGGGCGAGAGCGAGCCCATCGGGTCCTGGAAGACCGGCTGGAAGCCCCGGCGCAGGGGGCGCAGGGCGGCGCGGTCGAGGCGGGTGAGGTCGCGGTCCTCGAACCGCACCAGGCCGTGGGCGGCGGGTTCGAGGCGCAGCAGCGCCCGGCCGAGGCTCGACTTGCCCGAGCCCGATTCGCCGACGACCCCGACCGTCTGGCCCGCCCGCAAGGTGAGGTCGATGCCTGCGACCGCGAGGCGCGGGGGCTCCGCCCGCAGCCAGAGCCGCCGGCCCGGATAGGCGACCGACACGCCCCGGGCCTCCAGCACCGGGGGGGCGCTCGCCGGCACCGGGTCCTTCCGGCCGGCGGGCTCGGCGGCGAGGAGGTCGCGGGTCTCGGGCGCCTGGGGCGCGCGAAACAGCTGCCCGGTCGGGCCGGCCTCGACGAGGCGGCCCGCGCGCAAGACGGCGGTGCGCTCGGCGATCCGCCGCACCAGCCGCAGGTCGTGGGTGATGAACAGGAGCGCCAGCCCGAGGCGGTCCTTGAGGTCGGCGAGCAGCGCCAGGATCTGCGCCTGGACGGTGACGTCGAGGGCCGTGGTCGGCTCGTCGGCGATGAGGAGGTCCGGCTCGCAGGCGAGCGCCATCGCGATCATCACCCGCTGGCGCTCCCCGCCGGAGAGCTCGTGCGGATAGGCGGACAGGCGCGCGGCACCGTCGCGGATGCCGACGAGACCGAGCAGCTCGCGCGCCCGCGCCACCGCCTGGCGCCGGCTCATGCCGCGATGGGCGCGGAGCGGCAGGGCGATCTGATGCCCGATCGCGAAGAGCGGATCGAGGGCGGTCATCGGTTCCTGGAACACCAGGCCGATGCGGGCGCCGCGGATCCGGTCGAGGGCGGGGCGCCTCAGCCCGGTCAGCTCGGTCCCGTCGAAGCGCACGGAGCCCGTGACTCGCGCCTCCGGCGGCAGCAGGCCCATCACGGCGAGCGCGACCTGGCTCTTGCCCGAGCCCGATTCGCCGACGAGGGCCAGGGTCTCGCCCCGGGCGAGGTCGAGGCCGAGGGCGTCGAGCGCCGTCACGCCCGCTTCGGGGTAGCGCACCGTGAGGCCGCGCAGGGACAGGAGGCTGGCAGGCCCCGGACCGATGGGCCCGGGACCGATGAGCCCGGGACCGATGGGACTTGGCTTCATGCGCTCCCCCGCGGGTCGAGGGCGTCGCGCAGGCGCTCGGCCAGCAGCGTCAGGGCGAGCAGGGTGGCGACCAGGAACCCGGCCGGCACGACCAGCATCCAGGGCGCGCTCTCGAGGCTGCGGGCGCCGTCGGCGATCAGCACGCCCCAGCTCGTCGCCGGCTCCTGCACGCCGAGCCCCAGGAACGACAGGAAGCTCTCGAGCAGGATCACCCGCGGCACCATCAGGGCCGCGAAGGCGACGACCGGCCCGAGCAGGTTCGGCACCACGTGCCGGCGCAGGATCGCCGCGGTGGTGAGCCCGAGCGCCTCCGCCGCCCGCACGTAGTCGCGCCGACGGATCGCCTGCGCCTCGGACCGGACGATGCGGGCCATGTCGAGCCATTCCACTGCACCGACCGCGACGAAGATCAGCGCCACCGAGCGGCCGAAGAACACCACCAGCATGATGACGAAGAACACGAAGGGCAGGGAATACAGGATGTCGACGAGGCGCATCATCGCCGCGTCGATCCGACCGCCGAGCGTCCCGGCGAGCGCCCCGTAGGCGACCCCGATGCCGAGCGCCACCGCGGTCGCCATCAGGCCGAGCGCCAGCGACAGGCGTCCCGCCACCAGCGTGCGGGTGAGGAGGTCGCGGCCCAGCGTGTCGGTGCCGGCCAGGAACCGGAGCCGTCGCAACGGCGCCTCGACGGTCAGCCGCCGCCCATCGTCGGAGCGGCCGAGGATGCGGGCCTCCCCGAACGTGTCGGAGCGGGAGAAGAAGGTCAGCACCCGGCTGTCCACCGGCTTGTCGGCGGCGAGCGTCAGGCGGACCGCGTCGCCGGCGACCGCGACGTCCTCGGCCCGCACCCGCATGCGGAAGGCGAGCCGGTCGAGGGCGGGGCGGACCGCCTCCGGCTTCGGGGTGAGCGCGAGCGAGGGCGGGGTGCCGGGATAATCGTAATAGAGCCGGTCGTAGGGGTGGCCGGTGACGAAGGGGCCGACGAGGCAGGCGAGGGTGACGAGGGCCAGGATCGCCGCGCAGGTCCGTGCGACGCCGTCGCCGACGAGGCGCCGCCGGGCGCGGGCGAGGAGCGAGGCCTCCGCGAAGGCGGCCGGGGGGCTTGCCGCGGACATGCTCACCCGACATCCCTCGATCGCGGGTCGATGAGGGCGCAGGCGAGATCGGCGACGAGGTTGAGCACGAGGACGAAGACCGCGATCAGCACCACGGTGCCCAGCACCAGCGTGTAGTCGCGGTTGATCGCGCCGTCGACGAAGTAGCGCCCGATTCCGGGCAGGCCGAACACCGTCTCGACCACCACCGAGCCGGTGAGGAGCCCCGCCGCCGCGGGCCCGAGATAGGACACGACCGGCAGGGCGGCCCCCCGCAGGGCATGGAGCGCCAGGATCCGGGGCGGCAGGCCGAGCGCCCGCAGGGTGCGCCAATGCGGCCGGTCGAACACCTCGACGAGGCCGGCCCGGGCGAGGCGGGCGATCACCGCCACCTGCGGCAGCGCCAGGGTGGCGACCGGCAGGACGAGGTTTCTCGGCGCCCCGTCGTCCCAGCCGCCGACGGGCAGCCAGCGCAAGGACAGCCCGAAGGCGATCTGCAGGAGCGGGGCCACCACGAAGCCCGGCACGGTGAGCGCGAAGGTGCCGAGCGTGGTCACGGCATGGTCCAGCCACGAGCCCCGCCGCAGGGCCGAGAGCACGCCGAGGCCCGTGCCGAGAAGGAGCGCGACCAGGAGCGCGAGCCCGCCCAGCGTCATCGAGACCGGCAGGCCGCGGGCGAACAGCTCCGCCACCGAGAGGTCGCGGACCGAGAAGGAGGGCCCGAGATCGCCCCGCACCAGGGCCGCGAGGTAGCGGCCGTACTGGACCAGCAGCGGCTGATCGAGGCCGTAGACCCGGCGCAGGTTCTCCATCGCGGCGGCCGGCAGCGGCCGTTCCAGGTCGAACGGCCCGCCGGGGGCGAGCCGCACCAGGAAGAACGACAGGGTGACGACGATGAAGAGCGTCGGGACGCTCTGGGCCAGGCGGCGCAGGATGGTGGCGGGCACGGGACCGGACGGCTTGGGCGGGCGGGTCTTATGGGGCCGGGGCGCCGGATCGCGCCGGCCCCCGTCCCGGACCGCAGGATAGACCATCGGCCCGGGATGGAACGACCCTTTTCGCGCCGGTGCCGCGCGCCTCAGGCGGCCCGCAACCCGGACAGGAAGGCGTCCACCTCGCCCCGCAGCGTCTCGGCATCCGCCGACAGGCGGCGTGCCGCCGTCGCCACCTCGTCCGCCGCCGTCCCGGCCTCGCCGGCATGGGCCTGGACCTGCGCGATGCTCGCCGAGACGGCAGCAGCGCCCTGCGCCATCTCGGTCACGTTGCGCGCCACGTCGCGCATCGTCACCTGCTGCTCCTCCACCGCCGCCGCCACCGCCGTCGAGCCTTCATTCGCCCGGTCCAGCGTGCCGCCGATGCCGCCCACCGCCGCCACGGCCCGCCGCGTCGCCTCGCGGATCTGCGCCACCTGCTCGCCGATGTCGTCGGTCGCCCGCGCCGTCTGGCTCGCCAGTTCCTTGACCTCGGCGGCGACGACCGCGAAGCCGCGTCCCGCCTCGCCGGCCCGGGCGGCCTCGATCGTGGCGTTCAGCGCTAGGAGATTGGTCTGCGCGGCGATCGAGGAGATCAGCGCCACCACCTCGCCGACCTTCTGCGCCCCGGCCTCCAGCGCCTGCACCGTCGCGCCGGTGCCCTTGGCGTCCGACGCGGCCGTGGCGACGAGGTCGGCCGAGCCGGCGACCTGGCCGGCGATCTCGCGGGCGGTCAGGCTCATCTCCTCGGCGGAGGCCGCCACCATCTGCACGTTGGACGAGGTCTGGCGGGCGGTCGCCGCCACGGAAGCGGCTTGGCGCCCGGTCTCCTGCACGGCATTCGCCATGGTGCCCGCATTGCCGCCGAGCCGGGAAGCGGCGCCGGACAAGGCGTCGACGAGGCCGCCGATGCGGCCCTCGAAGGTCCCGGCCATCTCGGCCAGGGCGGCCCGGCGCTGCGCCTCGGCGCCAGCCCGGGACAGGGCGGCCTCCGCCTCCAGGGCCTGGTTGCGGGCCAGGCTCTCCTTGAACACGGCCAGGGCCCGGGCCATGGCGCCGATCTCGTCGCGGCGATCCCCGCCCGGGATCGCCGCGTCCTGGTCGCCGCCCGCGAGCCGGCCCATGACGTCGGTCATGCGGGCGAGCGTCCCGGTGACGCGGGCGATCACCGCGAGTCCGGCCGCCGTGAGGGCGACGGCCAGGGCGACGAGCACCAGGTTGCCGACGAGGCCCTCGCGCGCCGCCGCGGCGCGGGCATCGGCCGACCGGCTCAGGAGCGCCACGGCCTCCTCGGAGACGCCGGTGACCGGTTCGAGGGCGACGCCGATATCCTTGCGCCAGTCCACGACCGGCGGCCGGGGCAGGGCGAGGTCGGAGAGGGATGCGATGACGGCCTTGCGCTTCTCGGCGAAGGCACCGCCGAAATAGCCCTCGTCGGCCCGGGCGAGGGCGGCCCGCAGCCCCACGAGGCTGGAATCGCGCTGCACGAGGGTGCGCACGAAGGTCAGTGCCTGCTCGGCCTGGGCACGGAACACCAGGATGTCGCGGATCTCCTGCGGGGTGGCGAGGCGGTTCTGGGCCAGCACGTTGGTGATGTTGACGTCGGCGTTGCCCACCAGGGTGCGGGAGGTCCAGGAGGAAACCCGGGCGGAGACGTAGTCGGACAGGCTCGGGTCGGAGGCCTGGACGTGCCTCTCGATGGCGGCGGCCATCGCCTCGACGGCGGCGATGAGCGCCGTGAGGTCGGCCATCGACCGCTTGGCGACGGCCCGGTCGCGCTCGGCGGCGGGCTTGCGCATCTGCGCGTCGACGGCCTGCCGCGTCGCCCGCACCCCGTCGGAGGCCGTGCGCACGGCCTTCGTCAGGTCGTCGAACCGGCCGGCATCGAACCCGTCCATCCGCGACAACGCCGCCGGCAGGACCTCGTCGAGGGCATTCCGGTAGCCCGCGACCATCGCCTGGGATGCCTCGGCCGCGGCGCCGTCGAGCACCAGGGCGGCGGCGGTGGCGTTGCGCTCGAAGCGCGCATTCACCAGGATCTTCAGCAGGAGCTGGTCGACGGCGGCGAGCCGGGACACGTCGCCGGCGATCCGCCAGTTCGTCCAGGCCGTGTTCAGGCCCCAGCCGCTCACCCCCAGCCCGATCAGGCTGAGGGCCAGGACCAGTATCGTCAGCCGTGATCGAATCGATCGAACCATGTTTCCCCGCCCCTTCGGGGCGGTGCCGCTCACGGCGAGCCTCCCCGGCAAGATGTCCCGCGATACGTTCCTTCGATCACCTGAAATCAGGTGCGCCCCGTGCCGTCGCATCGGCCGTCACGCAACCGATGACATCACGCCATTGCTGGGCCATCTGGATCCCGAGCGATTTGAGGAATGCATTCCTTTATAACTGCACCGTCTTCATGTATCTCGACCCGTGCCCGGGCGTCGACGACGTGCCTTCGCAGTCTTTTACCCTGCGAAAGCCTAAGGCGAGGTGTAGATTCCCGACATGCAACCTTCGCGCACTCGATTCGGGCGCGTCGGCCCGCGCGAGCCGTGTCGACCAGGCGCACGCCCGACGGCCGAGTCATACCATCGGCCCAGGATGCCGACGCATCGATTCGATCTCGGGCAGGCCCGAGCATCAACCTCGATCTCGGGCAGGCCCGAGCATCAACCTCGATCTCGGGCAGGCCCGAGATCGACGGGGCCGTTGACCCATCTCGAATTGTCGATGCCAAGCCCAGAGGTCCGGGACCTTGGGCTTGACGACAATTCGAGAACGGAACCAAAGGTCGTTGTCTTTCGACCGTTGGTGTCATGCCAGCGCGCTGATGCATCGCCACGTCGATGCGTCAGCGTTCGGCGCATCAGCGCCTGTGGCGCAGACCCATTCGGGCTTGGCCAGCGCCTTCGAACAAGCCTGTTCGAAGGCGCTGCGGTGTCAGGGGGACAGGGACAGCCAGCGCGTCGGCGAGACGCCGCGCAGGTTGGGCACGAAACCGCGCAGGCGGGGCCCGATCAGGTGCTTGTGCCGGTAATGCAGCAGCGGGATCCAGGGCAGGTCGGCGAGGAAGAGCTCTTCCGCCCGGTAGAGGATCCGGGCCCGGGCCTCGAGGTCGGTCTCGCGGGCCGCCTCGCGCATCAGGGCGTCGTAGGCCGGGTTGGCGTAGCGGCCGGAATTGAAGCCGTCATTGTCGCTCTCGACCAGGAACAGGAAGTTCTGCGGATCGGCGTAGTCGGCGATCCAGCTCGTCCGGGCGAGGTCGAACGGCCCGCCGTCGCGCAGATAGGCGAAATGGGTCTTGGCGTCGGTGGCGGCGAAGGACGTGGCGACGTTGAGCGGCCGCCACATGTCGGCGACCGCCACCATGGTGTTCCGGTTGTTGTCGGTGATGTTGTAGCGCAGCTCGACCGCGAGCGCCTTGCCTCCCGGGCCGTAGCCGGCCTCGCGCAGGAGCGCGACCGCCGCATCCTCGCGTTCCAGCGGCGAGAGGTCCCGGCCCGGCATCGTGGGCGGCGGCAGCGCGTTGTCGAGGCCGGCGGGGGTCAGGGAATAGGCCGGCAGCATCGTCTCGCCCCACACCGCCTCGGCCAGGAACTCCCGGTCGAGGGCGAGGGACAGGGCGCGGCGCACCCGCTCGTCGCCGAGGGGAGCCTTCCTCACGTTCACCATCAGGGCGAGCACGCCGAGGGCGGGGTTGAGGATCACCCGCTCGCCGAAGCGGGCCTTGAGAGCGCGCACCTGGTCGGCGGGCAGGTCCTCGAGGGAATCGATCTCGCCGGCGGCGAAGCGGCGCACCGCGGCGGCGAGGTCCGGCGTCGGGATGTACTCGACCTGGGGGATCGCGACCCGGGCAGCCTCCCGAAAATGCGGGTTGCGAACCGCCGTGATGCGGTCGTTGGGGGAGAAGTCCTTGAGGAGGTAGGCGCCGTTCGAGACGAGGTTGCCCGGCCGGGTGAAGGCCTCGCCGTGGCGCGCCAGCGAGGGCCGGTGGAGAGGCGTGCTCGCCTGGTGGGTCATCAGCTCGACGAAGTAGGGGGTCGGCTGCGCGAGCTGGATCACCACCGTGCCGGGATCCGGCGCCGCGACCCCGACGGCCTCCACCGGCATCGCGCCGCGATTGACGGCTTCGGCATGGCGGATCGGCGCCAGGACGCTCGCGTATTTCGCCCCCGTCGCCGGGTCGAGCATGCGCCGGAAGCCGTGCACGAAATCGTCGGCGACGACCGCGTCGCCGTTCGACCAGCGCCCGTCCGGGCGCAACGAGAAGGTCCAGGTCAGGCCGTCGGCGGAGGTGGTCCAGCGCGCGGCGGCGCCCGGCCCCAGGGTGCCGTCGGGGCCGTAGGCGCTCAGGCCCTCGTAGAGGTCGAGGAGGATCGTCGCCTCGGCCAGGGTCGAGGTCTTGTGCGGGTCGAGGGTCTCGGGATCGGCACCGTTGCCCCGCCGGTAGGCGGCGGGGCCGGCGGCCCGGGCGGGCCGCACCAGGCTCGCGGCGCCGAGGCCCGCCAGGAGGTCGCGGCGCCGCATCGCCGGCCTCAGGCGCCGGTCTCGCCCTGGAGCCCGGCGGCCGCGATCCCGGCGAGCGCGGCCTTCTCGTCGTTGTCGGAGGTGTCGCCCGAGATGCCGACGGCGCCCAGAAGCGTGCCGTCGCGCTTGATCAGCACGCCGCCCGGGACCGGGATGAGGCCGGCCGGACCCGCCACATGGGTCACGGCGGCGACGAAATAGGCCTGCTCCTCGGCCCGCTTGGCGATGGCCCGCGAGCCGATGCCGAGCGCCAGCGCGCCGTTGGCCTTGCCGGTGGCGATCTCGGACCGCTTGAGGCTGGTGCCGTCCTCCACGCCCGCCGCCTTGAGGGCGCCGCGGGCGTCGAGCACGACCACCGCCAGGGGCTTCAGCCCGAGCTCGCGGCCGGCCTTGAGGGCGGCGGTCACGATGGTCGAGGCGGCATCGAGGGTGAGGTCGGACATCGTGGCAGGCTCCGGGTCGCCGTCCGTGCGGCGCCCGCACGGATCGGCTTCTAAGGGACGTTCGATCCCCGGGGCTTACCCCGACGGGGCGGGCGGCGCCAGCGCGGGGGAACGGGTGGCCGGCTCCCGCGGTTTGCCGCTGCGGGGGGCGCCATGGTACCTGCCCGAGCCGCATCGACGCCTGGACGGACATGCCCGACCGCGATCCCGCTGGCGCGGGCCCCTCCGAGGATCTACACTTCACGCATGCGATCGACATCCCGGGCCACGGCACGGTCCGCGGGGAGATCGACCTGCGCGGCGCCTTCGCCTCCTGCCTCGCCGGCGTCCCGCTGCACGGCAAGCGGGTCCTCGACGTGGGGGCGCTCAGCGGCTTCACCAGCTTCGCCCTGGAGGCGCTCGGCGCCGAGGTGGTGTCCTACGACCGGGCGGGGGGCCGGCACTGGGACCTCGTGCCGTTCTGCACCGGCGCGCCCGCCCCGCAGCTCGTGTCCCTGCTCGACGCGCACCAGGCCCGGATCTCCCGCGCCTACCGGTTCTCCCACGCGGCTTTCGGCTCCCGAGCCGAGCGGATCGAGGGCGACCTCTACAGCATCCCCGCGGCGATCGGCCCGGTCGACGCCGCCCTGATCGGATCGCTTCCTCATCTGCGCGATCCGCTCCGGGCGCTGCACGGCGCCCTGCGCCTCGTCCAGGAGACCGCGGTGATCGTCGGCCTGCTGCCACGGCCTTCGTGGCTCGCGCGGCTCGACGACCTGCGCGGGGACGCGCCGCTGGCGTTCCTGCCCCGGACCAGCCGCACCCACCCGTCCGGGCCCTTGTGGCGGATCCCGCCGCGGACGGTCGTGCGCTGGCTCCGGATCCTCGGCTTCGGCGAGACGCGGATCGCGTATCGTCGCTGTCCGTCCGGCGACCGGACCGGCACGCTCTACGCGGTGGTCGGGCGCCGGACGCAGGCGAACCGCAGCGAGGTCTGATACCCCACGCCTTCGATCGGGCGCGGCGCCGATGCGCCGGACGCCTCGCCATCGCGGCGTCGATGGCAAGGCGCGATGACACGAACCGGGAGGAGGCGATGTTCCATATCGGGCAGGACGGCTGGCTTTTCCTGACCACCGGCACCAACCGCGCGGCGGATCTCTACGCGAATTCCCGCCTGGTCTGGCGCATGCTCCGAAGCTGGCGCCGGCTGCTGCTGGCGCGGGCGGCGAAGGCCGGGCGGCTCGGCGCCCGCTACCTGCACCTGTCCGCTCCCGAGAAGCTGAGCGTCTACGACCACAAGTTCTTCGGCGACGGCCCGGTCCGGGCGGCGCGCTCGCCGGCGGGGCGGCTGGGATGGGCCTTGAGCCTCTCGGCGGCGGGGCGCGGCCTGTGGGTCGACGCCCTCACGCCGCTGCGCCGCCAACGCGACGAGGCGGACCTGTATTACCGGACCGACACGCACTGGACCTCGCACGGCACCTTCGTCGCCTATCGTGCCGTCTGCGACGCCTGCGGCGCCGCGCCGATCGCGGACCTGCTGTCGACCCGCCCGACCCGCAGCGACACGCGGCTCATGGATCTCGGCGAGAAGCTGCAATTCCCCGTCCGGGAGGTCTGCACCGACCACCAGATCCCGCTCCGGGCGCGGATCGTGGAGCGCGGCCGGCTCTACGCCCTGGCCGAGCGTCGTCCGGGCCTCGTCGTCCATACCGGCGTCCACGTCGCCTATCGGAACGACGATCCGGCGGCGGATCCGCGCATGCTGGTGCTGTTCGGGTCGTCCTATTCCAGCTACGGCCCCGTCGGCCTGACCAGCATGCTGGCCGAGACCTTCCGCTGCGTGCACTTCGTCTGGTCGGCCGCGGTCGACTGGGCCCTCGTCGCCCGCCTGGCCCCCGACATCGTCCTGACCGAATCCGCCGAGCGCTTCATGACGCGGCTGCCCGACGACGACGGATTCGATTTCGAGCGCTGCCAGGACGAGGCCATCGCCCGGATCCTGGCGGAGAATCCGGGGCTCGCGGCAATCAGTCCGTGAACACCACCGTCTTGCGGCCGTTGGCGATCACCCGGTCCTCCAGCACGTAGCGGACGGCGCGGGCCAGCACCCGGCGCTCGATGTCGCGGCCCTTGCGCACGAGGTCGTCGGGGGTGTCGCGGTGCGAGATGCGCTCCACGTCCTGCTCGATGATCGGCCCCTCGTCGAGGTCGCCGGTGACGAGGTGCGAGGTGGCGCCGATCAGCTTCACGCCGCGCTCATGCGCCTGGTGGTAGGGCCGGGCGCCCTTGAAGCCGGGCAGGAACGAGTGGTGGATGTTGATGCAGCGGCCCGCGAGCTTCCGCGAGAGGTCGTCCGACAGGATCTGCATGTAGCGGGCGAGCACCACGAGTTCCGCCCCGGTCTCCTCGACGAGGCGCCACAGGGTGGCCTCCTGCTGCGGCTTGGTCTCGGGCGTGATCGGCAGGTGGTGGAACGGGACGCCGGCGAGGTCGGCCGCGCCGTAGATCTCGCGCGGGTAGTTCGAGACCACGGCGCAGATGTCCATCGGCAGCTCGCCGATGCGCCAGCGGTAGAGGAGGTCGTTGAGGCAATGGTCGAAGCGGGAGACGAGCAGCATCACGCGCCGCCGCTCGGCCCGGTCGCGCAAGGTCCAGTCCATGCCGAACCGCGCCGCGACCGCCTCGAAGCCCGCGGCCAGCGCGTCCCGCCCCGATGCGCCCTGCACGGGGTTGAACACGATGCGCATGAAGAAGCGGCCGGTCTCGACGTCGTCGAATTGCTGCGCGTCGAGGATGTTGCAGCCGGCCTCGAACAGGTAGGCCGACACGCCGGCCACGATCCCCGGGACGTTGGTGCAGGAGAGGGAGAGGACGTAGGAGGGGGTGGTCATGGCGGACTCGGATGGGATGCGGGACTTCAGACGATGCCGGCCCCCGCCCTAGGCGATCGCCTCAGTCGCGTGAAGCCCCTATGCCCGCTTCCCCTGCGCCCGCTTCCCTGACGAAGGCGATCCGGTCCCAGGTCACGCCGGGACGGCCGAGCTGGGCATCCTCGTCCGTCCGGCACAGGATGCAGCGCAAGCCGTGCTCCCGCGCTAGGTCGATCGTCTCGGCCGCGGACACGTCGAACATCCGGCGCCCGGGCGGCACCGGACCGTGGCGCAGCGACAGCGCCATCACGCCGCCGACCCGCAGCAGGGCGGCGAGGCGCGGCATGGCGCGGCGGCGCTCGGCCTCGTCGAGATGCATCCAGACGGCAGTGAGCATCACGACGTCGAAGGCCTCGCCGTGCCCGGCGAAGGCGGCGAGGTCCGGCAACCCGTCATCCCGCCAGTCGATCCGCGGGGACGGGTGCAAGGCGGCCGCCCGCCGCCGCAGCTCGGCCGTCGGCTCCACGGCGGTGACGCGGTAGCCGAGGGCGGCGAAGCCCGCCGCATCGCGCCCGGTCCCGGCACCGATATCGAGGACGTGCGCCGGCGGAGGGGGCAGGAGCGGCAGGATCGCCGCGTGGATCTCGGAGAAGGCGATGCTCTCGTATTGCGAGACCAGCGCCTCGGCCTCGGCAGCGTAGCCCGCATTGCTGCTCGCGCCCGTCACCCCTCCGCCTCCAGTTCCCCGCTCACCATCAGCCACTCCTCCTCGGCGCTGCCCAGAGCCGAGGCGGCCTCGGCGCGCATGCGGGCGAGCTCGCCGGCCTTGGCGGCGTCGGTGCGGAAGGCGGTGCCGTCGGCGAGCGCCGCGTCGATCTTGGCGATGGCGGCCGAGAGCTTGGCCATCCGCGCCTCCACCGCCTCGAGCTTGCGGCGCAACGGCGCCAGGGCCGCCCGGCGCTCGGCGTTGGAGCGGCGCTCGACCGCCTTCATCCCGCCGGTGGATTCCTGGGTCTTCGCGGTGTCCGTCTCCGGGCCGGCGAGCACGAGGCGGCGGTAATCGTCCATGTCGCCGTCGAAGGGCTTCACGGTGCCGTTGCGGACGAGCCACAGCCGGTCGGCGCAGGCCTCGACCAGGAAGCGGTCGTGGCTCACCAGGATCACCGCGCCCTCGTAGTCGTTGATCGCCTCGACGAGGGCTTGGCGGCTCTCGATGTCGAGGTGGTTGGTCGGCTCGTCGAGGATCAGCAGGTGCGGGCCGTTGAAGGCGGAAAGCCCCATCAGGAGCCTGGCCTTCTCGCCGCCGGAGAGCTGCGAGACCGGGGTGTCGGCCTTGTGGCCGGGGAATCCGAGGCGCGCCGCCGCCGCCCGCGCCTTCGCCTCCGGCACGTCCGGCATCAGGTCGCGGACATGGGCGTAGGCGCTCTCGGCCGGGCGCAACTCGTCGAGCTGGTGCTGGGCGAAATAGGCGACGTTCATCTTGCCCCAGCGCCGCACCTCGCCCGAGAGCGGCTCGAGCCGCCCGCCGATGAGCTTGCAGAAGGTCGACTTGCCGTTGCCGTTGGCGCCGAGCAACGCCACCCGGTCGTCGGGGGCGAGCGTCAGGTTGAGGCCCGTCAGCACCGTGCGATCGGGATAGCCGGCCTGGACCCGCTCCATCGCGACGAGCGGCGGCGAGAGGGCGCGCTCCGGGCTCGGCAGGTGGATCACCGGCACGTCGTCCTCGATGAGCGCCGCGATCGGCTCCATCTTGGCCAGCCGCTTCATCCGCGACTGGGCCTGGCGCGCCTTGGTCGCCTTGGCCTTGAAGCGGTCGACGAAGCTCTGGAGATGGGCGCGCTCGGCCTCCTGCTTGACGCGGGCCTTGGCCTGGAGCGTCCGCTTCTCGGCGAGCTGGCGGGCAAACGAGGTGTAGCCGCCGCGATAGAGCGTGAGCTTGCCGCGATCGAGGTGGAGGATGTGGTCGACCGAGGTGTCGAGGAGATCCCGGTCGTGGCTGATGATCAGCGCGGTGCGGGGATAGCGCTCCAGGTAGTCGTAGAGCCAGAGCGTGCCCTCGATGTCGAGGTAGTTGGTCGGCTCGTCGAGGAGCAGCAGGTCCGGCTCGGAGAACAGCACCGCGGCGAGCGCGACCCGCATCCGCCAGCCGCCGGAGAAGTCGGAGCAGGGCCTAGCTTGAGCCTCCGCGTCGAAGCCGAGGCCGTGCAGGATCGCGGCGGCCCGGGCCGGGGCCGAATGGGCGTCGATGTCGACGAGCCGCGTCTCGATCTCGGCCCGGCGCAAGCCGTCCGCGGTCTCGGCCTCCTGCATGAGGCGCGTGCGCTCGGTGTCGGCGGCGAGCACCACCGCGTGCAGGGTCTCAGGGCCGGCCGGCGCCTCCTGCGCCACCCCGCCGATCCGGGTGCCCTTCGGCAGGCCGATCGTACCGCCCTCGGTGGGGATTTCGCCCTGGATGATCCGGAACAGGGTGGTCTTGCCGGCGCCGTTGCGCCCGACGATCCCGACCCGCGCCCGCTCGGGCAGGGCGAAGCCGGCTTGGTCGAGGATCAGGCGGTCGCCGATCCGGTAGGTGAGGTCGTTCACGCGGAGCATGGCCGCGTTGTGGGGGCGGCGGGCACCGGAGGCAAGGGGTGGGAGGCGAGAGGTGGATCGGCGAGGGGAGGTTCGGTGAGAGGCCCCGTGTTGACAGCGCGGGCCCCCGCACCGTGTAAGCGGAACCACGACCGACGAGCCCGGACCCGCGATGACGCTTCCCTCCGAGACCTTGGGCCAGCTCCTCTCCGAGCGCCGGGCCCTGATCGGCATCGTCGGCCTCGGCTATGTCGGGCTGCCCCTGGCGCTCGCCGCGCTCCGGGCCGGCTTCCCGGTGCTCGGCTTCGACGTCGATCCCGGCCGGGTCGCGGCCTTGAACCGGGGCGAGGGGGCGTTCCACCACATCCCGGGGGACGCCCTCGGCCCGGCGCTCGCCGCCGGCACCTTCGCGGCCACCGGCGACATGGCGCGGCTGGCGGAGCCCGACGCGGTGCTGATCTGCGTGCCGACGCCGCTCACCCGCCACCGCGAGCCGGACCTGTCCTACGTCGAGGCCACGGCCCGCGCCATCGCCGCCGCCCTGCGTCCGGGCCAGATCGTGGTGCTCGAATCCACCACCTATCCGGGCACCACCGACGAGGTGATGCGGCCGATCCTGGAGGCCGGAGGCCTGCGCTCGGGCACCGACTTCTTCCTCGCCTACTCGCCGGAGCGCGAGGATCCGGGCAACGGCGAGTTCGACACCGCCCGCATCCCCAAGGTGGTCGGAGCGGACGACGACGACGCCCGCAGGCTGGCGGAGGCACTCTACGGCGCCTTGGTGGTGCGCACCGTGCCGGTCTCCTCGGCGGCGGCGGCGGAAGCCGTGAAGCTCACCGAGAACATCTTCCGGTCGGTCAACATCGCCCTCGTGAACGAGCTGAAGCTCGTCTACGACGCGATGGGGATCGACGTGTGGGAAGTGATCCAGGCGGCGGCCACCAAGCCGTTCGGCTTCATGCCGTTCCAGCCCGGGCCGGGCTTAGGCGGCCACTGCATCCCGATCGACCCGTTCTACCTCGCCTGGAAGGCGCGGGAATTCGACGTGCCGGCCCGCTTCGTGGAACTGGCCGGCGAGGTCAACACGCGCATGCCCTACCACGTGGTCGAGCGCCTGGCGGCGGCCGTGGACCGGACCGGCCGCGCCTTCTCGGGCGCGACGGTGCTGGTGCTGGGGCTGGCCTACAAGCGCAACGTCGAGGACACCCGCGAGAGCCCGGCCCTGAAGCTGATCCGGCTGATCGAGGGGCGAGGGGCGACGGCCCTCTACCACGACCCCCTGGTGCCGGTCCTGCCGGCGACCCGGGAGCATCCGGAACTCGCCGGGCGGCGCTCGGAGCCCCTGACCCGCGAGACCCTGCGGGCCGTCGACGCGGTGCTGATCGCCACCGACCATGACGGCGTCGATTACGCGCTGGTGGCGGCGCAGGCCCGGCTGGTCGTCGATACCCGCAACGTGATGGCCCGGCACGGGCTGGGGCTTGGACTAACAGGTGCGACGATCGTGAAGGCGTAAACGCCGAGAAAACGGCGCACCGGTCGGCCCATAACCCGGTTGTGAGGTCGTCGCGCCCTGGCGAGCGGAGCCGCACCGGGCTAAGAACGCGGGGCAGCGCCGCGCATCCGCGGGTTCGAGGGCAGCAGATGGGTCGGCTCGCAGTTTTTCCGTTCTTCAAGGACGCGGGCATCGACCTGACTTCGTACGAATCACGCTGCATCTGGCGGCGGTTCGACGCGAACGAGATCCTGGTCGACTTCGACGACGCCTCGACCGACGTCTACCTGCTCGCCTCCGGCGAGGTGCGGATCCTCAACCGGACGCAATCGGGCAAGGAGGTGATCCTGGGCGAGATGCGGGCCGGCGAGTTCTTCGGCGAGCTGGCCGCCATCGACGGGGTCAGCCGCTCGGCCAACGTCACGGCGCTCACCCGGGGCGAGCTCTGCGTGGTGCCGGCGGCGGTCTTCCGCGAGATCGTGTTCGCCGCGCCCCCGATCGCCGACCGGCTGCTGCGCCTCCTCGCCAAACGGGTGCGGATGCTCAACGCCCGGCTGATGGAGCACGCGGTCCTCGACCTGCGCCACCGCCTCTACGCCGAGCTCCTGCGCCTGTCCGCGCCGCGGCCCGGCACCGACGGCGAGCGCGCGGTGAGCCCGCCCCCCTACCACCACGTGCTCGCCGCCCGCATCGGCTGCCGCCGCGAGCAGGTGACGCGGGAATTCACCGTGATGGCCCAGGAGGGCCTCGTCGACCGCACGCGCGGCGCGCTCATCCTGCGCCGGCCGGACATCCTGGAGGCCCGGGTGGCGGAGGCGCTGCGGGAGGACGCGTGAGCGCCTGCCCGCGGCGAATGTCCGACGACGCGGATACCGGTTCACGGCCTCCGGAGCGATCCGGCAGCGCCGCGGTCACGGGCGTGGCCCGGCCACCACCCCGTCGTCGTGCAGGTGGGCAACCTCCGCGTCGCTGTAGCCGATCTCGGCCAGGATCTCGTCGGTGTTCTCCCCCAGGCTCGGCGCGCGCGCCGGCGGGACGCGCTCCACGTCCGAGAAGACGATGGGGTTGCCGGGGGTCAGGTACGAGCCGATCCCCGGATGCTCCAGGCGGGAGAACATCGGGTTCTCGGTCGAGCAGTCCGGATCCTCCTCGATCACCTGCCGGAAGGAGCGATAGCGGGACCAGGTGACGCTCCCGGCCTGGAAGTCCCCCGCGAAGTCGTCCAGCCGCCGCGCGGCGAAGAAGGGGGCCAGCACCGCCGTGATGCTGTGGCGGTGGCGGTAACGCTCCCCCTCGCGCCGCAGGTCGGCGCCGAGCCGCAGGGCGAGCGCATCCATCTCGGCCTTGGTGCCGGTGGCCGCCTGCAGGTTGTCCCACTGCCGCTGCGTCAGGGCCACCACCATCACCCGCTCGCCGTCGCGGCAGGTGAAATCCTGGGCGTAGGCACCGTAGAGCGCATTGCCGACCTTGGGGCGGTCGACGCCGTTCACCATCACCTCGCCGATGATGCCGAGGTTGCCCAGCATGGCCAGGGCCATGTCCTTGAGCGCGAGCTCGACCACCTGGCCGCGGCCGGTGAGGCGGCGGTGACGTTCCGCCGCGAGGATGCCGAGGGCCGCCTGCTGGCCGGTGATGCAGTCCCAGGCCGGCAGCACGTGCCCGACCGGCTCGGACGAGCCCTCCGGCCCGGTGGCGCCGGGAAAGCCCACCGCGGGGTTGACCGTGTAATCCACCTGCGGTCCGCCGTGGCGGTCGCCGGTGATCGACATCATGATCAGGTCGTCGCGGTGCTTGCGGAGCGCGTCGTAGTCCATCCAGCCGCGCACGCGCAGGTTGGTGAGAAAGATGCCGTTGCCCTCGCCCGGCTGGCAGATGAGGCGGGTCACCACCTCCTGGCCGCGCGGCGTGGACATGTCGACCGCGAGGCTGCGCTTGCCCTTGTTCAACCCTGCCCAGAACAGGCTGCGGCCCTGGTCGGTCACGGGCCAGCGCGCGTGGTCGAGCCCGCCGCGGATGCGGTCGAAGCGGATCACGTCCGCGCCCATCTGCGCGAGCGTCATGCCGGCCAGGGGCGCCGCGACGAAGGCCGACCCCTCGACGATGCGCAGCCCCGCTAAGATCTTGACCATGCGATCCTCCCGGCGCACCGCTGCCAGGCGCGATGCATCTTTATGGGCGTTCTGGCGCCCGAGCTTACGGGAGCGGACGCTGCGGTAAAGGCCGGGGATGATCGCCCGGCCGGGCGCGCGGGTCCGGTCTCGCGGATCGTCGGGGAGTCGCTGGCGCGCCGGGTCAGGCGCCGCTCAGGCCCCACACCACGTCGAGCAGCACGTCGGCGCCGGCCACGAGGTCGGCCTCCTTCGTATGCTCGGCCGGGTTGTGGCTGAGGCCCCCGACGCTCGGCACGAAGATCATCGCGGCGGGGCAGAGCCGGGCCATCATCTGGGCGTCGTGACCGGCGCCCGAGGTCATGCGCCGGACCGAGAGGCCGCGCGCCTGAGCGGCCGCCTCGATCGCCCGGACGAGCCTGGGATCGAAGGTCACCGGATCGAACCGGGCGAGCCGCCGGACCGCGACCGTCACGTCCTCCTCCCGCGCGAGGGCGTCGAGGCGCCCGGCGAGGTCGGCCTCGAAGGCCGCGAGGCGGTCCGCCTCCGGATCGCGCAGGTCGATTGTGAGGGTGGCCCGGGCCGGGATCACGTTGATCGCGTCCGGCTCCAGGCGCAGGCGCCCGACGGTGGCGACGCTGCGGCCGTTGCCGGCGCGCGCCCGCTCGCGCAGCCACGTCACCAGGAGCGCCGCCGCGACGCCGGCATCCCGGCGCAGGGCCATCGGGGTGGTGCCGGCATGGTTGGCCGCGCCCTCGATCGTGACCTCCTGCCACGAGATGCCCTGCAGGTCCTCGACCGCGCCGATCGCGATTCCTTCCCGCTCCAGCACCGGCCCCTGCTCGACATGCAGCTCGACATAGGCGTGCGGCCGCCGGAAGCCCGGCTGCTCGGGGCCGGCATAGCCGATCCGCGCCAGCTCCGTCCCGAGCACGGTGCCGTCGGTGCCGACCGTCGCGAGCGCCGCCTCGATGGGGAGGCCGCCGGCATAGACGAGCGAACCCATCATGTCGGGGGCGTAGCGCACGCCCTCCTCGTTGGTGAAGGCGGCGAGCGCCAGGGGACGCCGCGGCGCCTGTCCCGCCTCCCGCAGGGCCTCGATCACCGCGAGGCCGGCCAGCACCCCGGTGCAGCCGTCATAGGCCCCCGCATCGATCACCGTGTCGATATGCGAGCCCATCATCACCGGCGCCGCGCCGGTGCCGGACGGGTCCCACAGCCCGATCAGGTTGCCGATCCGGTCGACCCGGACGTCGAGCCCGGCCTCGCGCATCCAGCCCGCGACCCTGTCGCGCCCGGCGCCGTCGGCCTCCGACCCGGCGAGGCGGGTCAGCCGGCCCTGCTCGTCGCGGCCGACCTGCGCGAGGGCGGCGAGGCGGCCGAGGAAGCGGGCGGCATCGATCGAGAGCATCGGGGTCGGGCCTCACGCGGGGACGGGCAGGCGGCGGCGGACCAGGGCGACGTGGTACGCCGCGCCGGAGGGCAGGGCGGCATCGTCGAAATCGTAGGTCGGGTTGTGGAGCGGCGCCGAGTCCTCGCCGTTGCCGAGGAAGACGAAGCAGCCGGGCACGTGCGCGAGGAAGCGGGCGAAATCCTCCGACGCGGCGACCGGCGCCCGCGCGACGGCGACGTGCCGATCCCCGAGCGCGGCGGCGGCGGCGGCCAGGGCCTCCTCCGCCAGGGCGGGATCGTTGAGGAGCGGGACGAATTCGCGGGTATAGGCGATGGCGGCCTCGACGCCGTAGGCCCGGGCGGTCCCCTCGGCGATCACCCGCATCTGCCGCTCGATCTCGGCGCTGACCTCCGGCCGGAAGCTGCGCGCGTCGCCGAGGATCCGCGCCTGCCCGGGCAGGGCGTTGCGGGTGCCGTCGGCGATCAGCTCCGTCACCGAGACGACGCCGACCTCCGTCGGGTCGAGGCGGCGCGACACGATCGTCTGCAGCGACAGGACGGTGGCGCAGGCGGCGACCAGGACCTCGCTGCCCGCATGCGGACTGGCGGCGTGGCCGCCGACACCCTCGAGGACGATCTCGAACCCGTCCTCCGCCGCCATGATCGGCCCCGGGCGGGTCTCGAGACGGCCGAGAGCCAGACCGGGCATGGTGTGCAGGCCGTGGATCTCCTCGAAGGGAAACCGCTCCATCAGTCCGTCATCCAGCATCGCGAGGGCGCCGCGGCCCCATTCCTCGGCCGGCTGGAACAGGAACCGCACCGTCCCGTCGAAGCCGCCCTCGGCGGCGAGCTGACGGGCGGCCCCGAGCAGCATCGCCGTGTGGCCGTCATGGCCGCAGGCATGCATGGTGCCGTCGACGCGCGAGCGGTGGGAGTGGGTGCCCTGCTCACGGATGCGCAGGGCGTCCATGTCGGCGCGCAGCGCGATGACCCGGGTGCCGCTGCCGCGCCGGAGCGTGCCGACCACGCCGGTGCCGCCGATCCCCTCGGCGACATCGAGGCCGAATTCCCGCAGCTTTCCCGCCACGAAGGCGCTGGTGCGCCGCTCCTCGAAGCCGAATTCGGGATGGGCGTGGAGGTCGCGCCGCCAGGCGACCATGTCCTGCACGAGGGCGGGCGGGCAAGCGGAAGGCGGGAGAGCGGAACCGGTCATCGTGGCAGCACCTCCGGATCGCCCCCGGGCAGGGCCCCCTCGGTGACGAGGACGAGGAGGCGGCTGTCCCGGTCGAGCCGCAACGCCCCGGCCCGGACCGGGTCCGCCAGCACCGCCAGGGCGCCGGCGAGGCCCGCGGCGCCCGACGGCGTCGTCGCGGGGCCCCCCGCCTCGGCGAGGACCTGCGGCGCCTGCATCAGCTCGGCCTCGGTGACGGTCGCGACCCGGGCGCCGTGGCGCCGCAGGACCGCCAAGGCCGGGGCGCTGGCCTCGCCGCAGGACAGCATCTCGGCCGCCGTGTGGAGGTCGCCCGGTACGCGGATGGGCCGGCCGGCGGCCAGCGCCGGGGCGAGGCAGGCCGCCCGCTCGGGCTCCACCGCCACGACGAGGCCCGGCGGGCTGAGCCAGCCGGCCAGGCCCTCGGCCATCGCGGCGGCGAGGCCGCCGACGCCGGCCTGCACGAAGAGGTGGGTCGGGCGGGCGTCGCCCTCGATCTGGTCGCGGATCTCCGCCGCCATCACGCCGTAGCCGGCCATGACGTCGCGCACGATTCCGTCGTCGGGATCGTCGGTGGTGTCGGCGACGAGCAGGCCGGCGCCCGACCGGGCCGCGGCCGCCGCGGCCTCGACCGCGTCGTCGTAGGTGCCGGCGATCCGGACGATCTCGGCCCCCTCCTCGACGATGCGCCGCGCCCGCACCGGCGGCACGCCCGCATGCAGGAAGACCCGCGCCGGCGCACCGGCGAACCGCGCCGCCGCGGCCACCGCCAGGCCGTGATTGCCGTCGCTGGCGCAGAGCAGGGCCGGCTGCCCGGACGGCCGGGCCGCCAGCAGCGCGGGAAGGTCCAGCCCGGCGGCGCGGGCGAGCGCCGTCAGGCCCGCATAGGTGCCTCCCAGCGACTTGAAGCTGCCGAGCCGGCGGCGCCCCTCGTCCTTGGCGAGCACCTGCGCGACGCCGAGCCGCCGCGCCAGGGCCGGCAGCGGGAGGAGGGGCGTCGGCGCGTAGGCCGGGTCGAGCGCCCGCAGGGTGGCGGCGATGACCGGAACGGGCTGGGAGCGGGCGGATTGCGTCATGACCGTAAGCGTGCCGGATCCGCGCGACTGTTGGCGCCGAAACGGTGCTAACCTGCGGCGGTTTCCGCCATTCCCGAGCGATCCATGCCGGAAAGCGCCACCCTCGACCGGTTCGACCGCGCCCTGCTCGCCGAGGTCCAGGCCGACAACCTGACGCCGGCGCGGGTCCTGGCCGAGCGGGTCGGCCTGTCCGAGAGCGCGGTTTTGCGCCGCCTGCGGCGGCTGCGGCAGGAGGGCGTCATCGTCGCCGACGTGGCGGTGGTCCATCCGGCGGTGCTCGGCACGCCGCTCTGCCTGCACGTGCTGGTCTCGCTGGAGCGCGAGACCTCCGACCGGCTCGACGCCTTCGTGCGCGGCTTGCGCCTGCGGCCCGAGGTCCGGGCGGCGTGGTACGTCACCGGCGAGGCCGATTTCGTGATCGAGCTGCGCCTCGGCTCGATGGCGGATTACGAGGCCTTCACCCGGGCGGTGTTCCACGACGACCCGAACGTGAAGGCCTTCCGCACGCTGGTGGCGATGCGGCAGGTGATCGGGACGTGACGGGATCGGGGGCGCGACGCATGCGGTTGCCGGTGCTCGGCGGCACGCAGTTCCTCGGACGGGCGATCGCGGCGCACGCGGTGGAGCTCGGCCATGCCGTGACCTGCGCCGCGCGGGGGCTGTCGGGCTCAGGCCCGCCCGGCGCCCGCTTCGTCGCGATCGACCGCGACCGGGTGGACGGGCTCAACGCCCTCGGGCGGGAGACGTTCGATGCGGCCGTGGACGTGGCGCGGGAGCCGGGCCGGGTTCGGCGGGCGCTGGCGGCGCTCGACGGCCGGGTTGGGCACTGGACCTTCGTGTCGACGACGAGCGTCTATGCCGACACGCAGACGCCGGGGCAGCGGGCGGACACGGCGCCGCTCCTCGCACCGGCGGAGGACGGCCCCTACGGCGCCGCCAAGGTCGCCTGCGAGCGGGCCTTCGGCGGATCCGCCCTGATCGGCCGGGCGGGCCTGATCGTCGGCCCGGGCGACCCGACCGGGCGCTTCGCCTCCTGGATGACAGGCTCGCCCGGGGCGGCGAGGTGCTGGCGCCGGCCGCGCCCGAGGATCCGGTCCAGCTCATCGACGGGCGCGACCTCGCGGGCTGGATCGTGCGCGGCGGAGCGCGGTCTGACCGGCCTGTTCGACGCGGTCGCGCCGGCCTGCACGCGGCGGGCCTTCCTCGCAGCTTGCGCGGCCGCGCTCGGGTCGTCCTCCACCCTGGTCTGGGCCGACCAAGACTTCCTCGACCGCCACGGGGTCGGGCGCGAATCCGGGCCGTACTCCCTGCCGCTTCCGCTGCCCGACACGATCGGTGACGCGTCGCGCGACGTTTCAGCGACGCTCGCGGCGGGACTGACCCTGCGGCCGCTGGAGGAGTCCGGCGGCCCGGTCACGGGGCTGACGGCGGACAAGGAAAAAGCGCTCCTCGCCGCGTGGCAGGCGGAGCGGGGCTAGGTTCCTACCGGGGGGCCATGTCCGGTCCAACGCTATGGCACGGTACGTCGTACCACCGTGGCTGCGGCGACATCGTAGAACGCGTCTCTCCCTCGGATGATCGCGATAAGCGCCCATATGATAGCCACTCCGGACAGAGCGCTGCTACCGATCACGATCGGGACGAACGGCCCTTCGAGGAGAGCAAAGCCTGGAAAGAGGCCGCCGTAAATACTTGACAACCACACCGGGACGCTCGGTAGGGCAAAAACGAGATACCGCACATACAGCGCCGCACGCGGCGGCGGATCGAATTCAGTTCCGGAAGGCTTCAGGACACGTATTCCGCACAAGCGTCGCCCCGGACTACCCCGCTGTCCATCGAACAACAACCGCATCAGAACAAAGAGTGGGACGAACAACAGATCGAGAGACAGACCCCGAATGGGCAAACCCTGATCGTCAGCAAGAACCGTAACCGATAATGTTTTGGTCGTGCTTCCTTCGCGCGTCGATCGCCCTACCGTGATCGTGTGAGCCGTATTGAAACCCAGGATACTCCAGCGGCAATCCGTTGCGAAATTGGCGCCGAAGTCGATAGGGATCGGAATGCCGGGTGGCGGCGCCGGCAGCTTTCGGCAGGAAATGTGTTCGATGCCCGATGAGGCTTGAATGCGAGCGTTCGAGAGCGGAAAAGCTATGACCGCTACGCATTGCAGTGCGAGGCCGACGATCAAACCATCGAGGACGAAGGCGGCAGCACGTCGCCAGAAGCCCGCACGTTCCGGCATGATTCTCGATCGGTTGGAATGGCACGACGCTGGGTCAGCATAGCGTCCGAACCATCTCGCCTTCAACCGCTATGTTTGCGAAGAGCGGTTGGTCGAACACGAGCGTGCCTGGCAACCGGCCGACACCCGAAGCAGGCGGTGGGTTGATAGAAGCGGTGGATCAGGGAGTCCGCCGCCCTGCGAACTCGACCGTCCGCTTTCCACCGGAAAACAGCCCTCCGACGACATGACGGGTGGTTCGCCCCTACCGCCCCTCCGGCCCGTAGCCCGCCAGGAACACCCGCACCGCTTCCGCGACCCAGTAGGTCGTCTCGGCCTCGGTCGGCGGGGCGCCGACGGCGAAGAGCAGGCGCCGCATCGTGGTGGCGGCGCAGAGGTCGAAGAAGTGGCGGGCGGCGAGGTCGGTGTCCATCGGGCGCAGGCGGCCGGCGGCGACCTGGGCGTCGAGATAGGCGCGCAGGCGCGTGCGGCCGAGCAGGGGACCGGCCTCGTAGAAGGCCCGGCCGAAGCGCGGAAACTTCTCCGCCGCGCCGATCACCATCCGCACCGAGGCGACGTGGTCGGGCCGCACCATCGCCTCCATCAGGCTGGTGCCGAGGCGGCGCAGCACGGCGGCGATATCGGGGTCGTCGTGATCGAGGCGGCAGATGTTCTCGGCGAGGCTCCGCTTCTCCTCGACTGTCAGCGCCTCGAACAGCGCCTCCTTGCTCTCGAAATACACGTAGAGCGTGCCCTTCGAGACGCCCGCTGCCTTGGCGATCGCCCCCATGCTGGCGCCGTCGAAGCCGCTGGCGAGGAAGACCTCGCGGGCCCCGTCCAGGATCTGGCGGCGCTTCTCGGTGTCGGCGGGGGGAGGGCTTACGGGAGCGTCGCTCATCATCGGGGCCAAGCGGGATCGAGAGCCAATGTGGGGGGCAGGGCAGCGCGGATCAATCGGACCTGCGATCGGGTTTGTGCGGCGCACACAGGGTCGATTGACCGAACGGTTCGGTCAACGTAGTATCGTGGTCGTTCGAGAGCCGTCAACCGCTTCGGGGGATGGCGCCGGGGCGATCCCCGAGGACGGGTGACAGACGATGGCGTTCCGAGACGATTACGCGCAGGGCCGGCCGGCCGGCGAGACGGCCGCCGAGACGGCCCCGGCGATCAAGACGGCACCGGCGATCGAGAAGGCGGCACCCCAGGCGGCTGCGACCGCACCGGCCGCCGCTGCGCCCGTGAAGCGCAAGCGCCCGTTGCGCCGCCTGGTCCTGCTCGCGCTCGTCGCCGGCGGCGGCGCCTACGGCGCCTATGCGGGCCACGAATGGTGGACGACCGGCCGCTTCTTCGTCACGACCGACGACGCCTACGTCCAGGCCGACATCTCGACGCTGGCCGCCAAGGTCTCCGGCTATCTCGAGGCGGTGCCGGTGGTGAACGGCCAGTCGGTCAGGGCCGGCGACGTCATCGCGCGGATCGAGGACGGCGATTACCGCCTCGCGCTGAAGGCCGCCGAGGACAAGCTGGCGACGCAAGGCAGCGTCATCGCCCGCATCGCCCGGCAGGCCGAGGCCGCCCGCGCCCAGGTGCTCCAGGGCCAGGCCCAGATCGACGCCGCCAAGGCCGACCAGGTCCGGGCAGCGGCCGATTACCAGCGCCAGCAGCAACTCGCGCAATCCGAGTTCGCCGCCCGCGCGCGCCTGGAGCAGTCGCGGGCCGACCGCGACCGCTCGGACGCCACCGTGAAGGGGGCCGAGGCCAACCTGATCGCCTTGAAGGCCAACGTCGCGGTGCTGGAGGCGCAGACCAGGGAGGCCGAGAGCCTGGCCGCCGAACTGCGCACCGCGGTGGAGCGGGCGAAGCGCGACCTGTCCTTCACCGTGCTGCGGGCGCCCTTCGACGGGGTGATCGGCAACAAGGCGACGGAAGCGGGGGCGTATGTGGCGCCGGGCTCGCGGATCGCCGCGCTCGTGCCGCTCCAGAGCGCCCGGGTCGATGCCAACTTCAAGGAGACCCAGCTCGGCCGGGTCCGGGTCGGCCAGCCGGTCCATATCCGGGTCGATGCCTGGCCCGACCGCGACATCGTCGGCACCGTCGAGAGCCTGTCGCCGGCCTCCGGCTCGGTGTTCAGCCTGCTGCCGCCGGACAACGCGACCGGCAACTTCACCAAGATCGTCCAGCGCCTGCCCGTCCGGGTGCGGGTGCCGGAGGCGGTCGCCCGCGAGGGCCTGCTGCGGCCGGGCCTCTCGGTGGTGGTGCGGGTCGATACCCGCGGCCTCGACGAGACCAGGCCGCCGGCCCCGATCGAGCCGCATCAGGCGGTGTCGGAGGGGAAGGCGGCTTTGCGCACGGCGGGGCGGTGAGCCAGGAAAGACACGCATAGCGCGGGATCCCCTCTCCCGGCGATGCCGGGCGTGCCAGAGATCCTTGCCAGAGATCCTTGCCAGAGATCCTTGCCAGAGATCCTTGCCAGAGATCCTTGCCCGGTATCGCTGCAAGATGTGGGAGAGGGGTGAGGGTGGCTCGGCATCAGGATAGACTGCCGAGCGTCGAGCTGCGCAGATCAACTGTTCAGAATCATTGCGGAACCCGAGCCACCCTCACCTCCGACCCCTCTCCCGCACGGGAGAGGGGGGAGACGTGTCTTACATTTTTAGGTTGAGTCAAACGGACTCTCCTCAATCTACAATCCAGCAGGCTTTACGACATGGCCGCGACCCCCGCGCCCGCCGACGCGCCGATCGACCGCCGCCGCATGGTGGCGTTCATCTGCATGGTGTTCGGGATGTTCATGGCGATCCTGGACATCCAGATCGTCTCGGCCTCCCTCGCCGAGATCCAGGCCGGCCTCTCGGCCTCGGCCGACGAGATCCCGTGGGTGCAGACGAGCTACCTCATCGCCGAGGTGATCTCGATCCCGCTCTCCGGCACCTTGTCGCGGGTGCTCTCGACCCGCTGGATGTTCGTGATCTCGGCCGGCGGCTTCACCCTGATGAGCCTGATGTGCGCCACCTCGTCGACGATCGGCGAGATGATCGTCTGGCGCGCCCTGCAAGGCTTCATCGGCGGCGGCATGATCCCGACGGTGTTCGCCTCCGCCTTCACCATCTTCCCGGCGTCGAAGCGCAGCATCGTCTCGCCGATGATCGGTCTCGTCGCGACGCTCGCCCCCACCATCGGGCCGACCGTCGGCGGCTACCTCACCGACCTGTTCAACTGGCACTGGCTGTTCCTCATCAACATCGTGCCGGGCATCTTCGTCACCGTCTCGACCTACCTGCTGGTCGATTTCGACAAGCCGAACCTCGACCTGCTCAAGCGCTTCGACTGGGCCGGCCTCGGCCTGATGGCGGCGTTCCTCGGTTGCCTCGAATACGTGCTGGAGGAGGGCCCGACCCACGACTGGTTCCAGGAGGAGGCGATCTTCGTCGCGGCCATCGTCTGCGGCGTCGCCTGCATCGGCTTCTTCTGGCGGGCGCTCACCGCCGAGCAGCCGATCGTGGACCTGCGCGCCTTCTCCGACCGCAACTTCGCCGCCGGCTGCCTGTTCAGCTTCGTCATGGGCATCGGCCTCTACGGCCTGACCTACCTGTATCCGGTCTATCTCGGCCGGGTGCGCGGCTACTCGGCGCTCCAGATCGGCGAGACGATGTTCGTCTCAGGCCTGTGCATGTTCGCCACCGCTCCCATCGCCGGGCGCCTCTCGGCCAAGGTCGATCCGCGGATCATGATGGCGATCGGGTTCACGGGGTTCGCCGCCGGCACCTGGATCGTCACCGGCATCACCAAGGACTGGGACTTTTACGAGTTGCTGTGGCCGCAGATTTTGCGCGGCTGCTCGCTGATGCTGTGCATGATCCCGATCAACAACATCGCGCTCGGCACCCTGCCGCCGGCCCGGATGAAGAACGCGTCGGGCCTCTACAACCTCACCCGCAACCTCGGCGGCGCGGTCGGGCTGGCCCTCATCAACACCGCGCTCAACGACCGCTGGGACCTGCACCTCGCCCGCCTGCACGAGCGCTTCACCTGGACCAACCCGATGGTGCTGGAACGCCTCGACAGCATGGCCAAGGGCTTTGCGGGGCTTGCCGGCAACCCGGACGCCATGGCGCTGAAGGCGATGATGAACACCGTCAGGATGCAGGGGCTCCTGATGAGCTTCTCCGACGTGTTCCTGATGCTGACGGTGCTGTTCGTGCTGATGGCCTGCGCCACGCCGATGATCCGCCGGCCGCGCCCGGGCGGGGCGGGAGCAGATGCGCATTGAGGGCGGTGGCGCCCGCCGGAGAGAAAAGCGCCTCCCCCCGGACGGAGGGAGGCGCCAAGTCTGTGACACGTCTCGGGAGGAGATGCGGATGCCGTCCGGGTCGAGGACGCAGCGAACGGAATCAACGCGTGTCATCGTGGACAATACACGTGATCGGCGATAGCTTACAAGACCCTGCGTCATCGACGTTGGTACAATGACGACTTGCGGGCGAACAGGTCACCTTCGTTAAGATAATTGTCCTGATCGCGATCCGGCCCCGGCCGGGCCGGCTTCGCCCGGCGCGCAGCCCCGCCCCGGAGAGGCCCTTCCCGAGGGTGGCCTTCCCGGGCTAGATGTCGGGCTCTCCCCGCCCGCGCCGCCCGGACGACTTGACGACACCTGCCCCCTCCACGACCTCGCCCGCCACCGGCCGCCTCCGCTTCGAGGCGGTGTCGAAGCGCTTCGGCTCCCATCTCGCGGTCGACGGCGTCGACCTCGACCTTGAGCCCGGGGCGGTCTTCTGCCTGCTCGGGCCGTCCGGCTGCGGCAAGTCCACGCTGCTGCGCATGATCGCGGGCTTCGAGGAGCCGAGCGCCGGCACGATCCTCCTCGACGGGCAGAACCTCGCCGGGGTGCCGCCGCACCGCCGGCCGGTCAACATGATGTTCCAGTCCTACGCCCTGTTCCCGCACCGGGACGTGGCGGGGAACGTCGCCTACGGGCTGGAGCGGGAGGGCCTGCGCAAACCCGAGATCGCCGCCCGGGTCGCCGAGATGCTGCGCCTGGTCCAGCTCGACCCCTTGGGCAACCACCGGCCCGACCAGCTCTCCGGCGGCCAGCGCCAGCGGGTGGCGCTGGCCCGGGCGCTCGCCAAGAGACCCCGGGTGCTGCTGCTCGACGAGCCGCTCGGCGCCCTCGACCGTGCCTTGCGGGAGGAGACGCAAGCCGAGTTGCGGGCCTTGCAGCGCCGGCTCGGTACCACCTTCATGGTCGTCACCCACGACCCCGCCGAGGCGATGGTGCTCGCCGACCGCATCGGCGTGATGGCGGCGGGCCGGCTGGTCCAGGTCGGGCCGGCGGCCGAGCTCTACGAGCGCCCGGCCACCCGCTACGTCGCGGGATTGCTCGGCGACGTGAACCTGATCGAGGGCCGGCTCGGGGAGGGTGGTGCCGGAGCCATGCGGAGCCTCGACACGCCGCTCGGCCTTCTGAAGGCTCTCGACCATCACGGCGCCGGTCCTGCCGGGGCAGCCGGCCTCCTCGCCCTGCGGCCCGAGCGCCTGACCCTCGCCGGGGAAGGCCTGCCGGGCACGCTCCTCGACGCGACCTATCTCGGGGAAAAAATCCTCTACCGGGTCGGGATGGCGGATGGGCGGAGCTTACGCGCCGCTGGCGCCCCCGGGGCGGGCCCGGCCGTCGGCACTCCGGTGCATCTCGCCTTCGCGCCAGAGGCCGCCTCGCTGCTGCCGGCGGCTTCCGCATGAGGGCGCCGTCTCGCGAAGCCCTGCGGTCCCTACGCCTGCCGGCGGTCCCGCTCCTCTGGCTCGTCGCCTTCTTCGGCCTGCCGTTCCTGGTCGTCGTCAAGATCAGCCTGTCGGACCCGGCGACGGCCCTGCCGCCCTATACCCCGGTGCTCGACTGGGATGCCGGGCTCGCTGCTTGGGCCGACGTGCTCGCCGCCCTCGATTTCGAGAATTATCGCACGCTGATCGCCGACCCGCTCTATCTTGAGGCGGGCCTGACCTCGCTCGCGGTGGCGCTCGGCGCCACCGTGCTCCTGATCCTCGTCGGGTACCCGATCGCCTACGCCATGGCGCGGGCGCCGAAGGCCTGGCAGCCGCTCCTCGTCGCCCTGATGGTGATCCCGTTCTGGACCAGCTTCCTGATCCGGGTCTATGCCTGGATCGCGATCCTCAAGGCCGACGGGCTCCTCAACCAGGCGCTGATGGCGCTCGGACTGATTGCAAGACCGATCGAGATCCTCAACACCCCGGCGGCGGTGATGATCGGGGTGGTCTATGCCTATCTACCGTTCATGGTGCTGCCGCTCTACGCGGTGCTCGAGCGGCTCGACCGCGGCCTCATCGAGGCCGCCCGCGACCTCGGGGCGAGCCGGCTCGCCGCCTTCCGCACCGTGACCCTGCCCCTGTCGTGGCCCGGCCTCGTCGCCGGGGCGCTCCTGTGCTTCATCCCGATCACCGGCGAGTTCATCATCCCGGATCTGCTCGGCGGGCCGGACACGCTGATGCTCGGACGGGTTTTGTGGAGCGAGTTCTTCTCCAACCGCGACTGGCCGCTCGCCTCCGCCGTGGCGGTGGTGCTGCTCGTCATCGTCGCCGGCCCGGTGGTGCTCTTCCGCGAGGCCGAGGCCCGCCGGCTGGGGCGGCGTTGAGATGCACCGGGCCCATCCGCTCGCCTGGGCCGCCTTGGGGCTTGGTCTGGCCTTCCTGTACGGGCCGATCCTGCTGCTCGTCGTCTACTCGTTCAATGCCTCCCGCCTCGTCACGGTCTGGGCCGGGTTCTCGACCCGCTGGTATGCCGGCCTCCTCGACAACGGCCCGCTGGTCGAGTCCGCCCTCGTCACCCTGAAGGTCGCCTTCGCGTCGGCGAGCCTCGCGACCGTTCTCGGCACCCTGGCGGCGCTGGCGCTCGACGGGCGCCGCCGCTTTCCCGGCCGGCCGCTCCTCACCGGGCTCGTCTACGCCCCGATGGTGATGCCGGAGGTGATCACCGGCCTGTCGCTGCTGCTGCTCTTCGTCGGCATCGGTATCCCGCGCGGCTTCTGGACCATCGTGATCGCGCACGCGACCTTCACGCTCTGCTTCGTCGCCGTCGTGGTCCAGGCCCGCCTGCGCCATCTCGACCGCTCGCTGATCGAGGCCGCGGCCGATCTGGGTGCCGCGCCCGTCACGGTGTTCCGCACCGTGACCCTGCCGCTGATCGCGCCGGCGGTGATCGCCGGCTTCCTCCTGGCCTTCACCCTGTCGATGGACGACCTCGTGATCGCGAGCTTCGTCTCGGGGCCGGGCGCCACCACCCTGCCGATGCGCCTCTACAGCCAGGTCCGCCTCGGCGTGACCCCGGAGATCAACGCGATCTCGACGTTGCTGATCGGGGCGGTGAGCCTGGCGGTGCTGGGGGCGTCGGTGCTGACGGCGCGGCGGGGGCGTTAGCTCGACAATGGCACCGACCGCCGGGTCATGGCAGCAGGCCTGTTGAACGAGGCCCTGGCGCGGCATACCCTCTTATCCGAATCGGGCCGGAATGACGTCATGAAGGTCTCCGTTGCGGAAGCGGACGGACGATTGGCCGACCTCGTGCGGCGTGCAGAAACCGGAGACGAGGTCATTCTCACCCGCCAGGGTCGCGCCGCCGTGCGGCTGGTGCCGGTGACGGCACCGCAATCCGTGGCGGAGCGGGAGCGGATCATCATGGCGGTCCGGGAAGCCGGCCGCGCCAAGGCAACTCCGGGACCGTCGGCCGCCCGGAGCCAGGATTTTCTGTACGACGCGGAGGGTCTGCCGCGGTGATCGTGGTGAACGCGCCGAACCCGGCCTGAAACGGCCCCGATCCTGCAACGCCCCGTCCGGCAGGCCCTTGGCCGCCCACCGGAACCCGGAGCTTCGCGCATGGATGTCGGCGTGTTCATCCCGATCGGCAACAACGGCTGGCTGATCTCGGAAGCGGCCCCGCAATACAAGCCGAGCTTTTCCCTCAACAAGGCGATCGTGCAGAAGGCTGAAACGCACGGGCTCGATTTCGCTCTCTCGATGATCAAGCTGCACGGCTTCGGCGGCAAGACCGAGTTCTGGGACTACAACCTCGAATCCTTCACCCTGATGGCGGGCCTCGCGGCGGTGACCGAGCGGATCACGCTCTTCGCCTCGACCGCGGTGCTGACCCTGCCGCCGGCCCTCGTCGCCCGCATGGCGACCACGATCGATTCGATCGCCCCCGGCCGGTTCGGGGTGAACATCGTCTCCGGCTGGCAGAAGGCCGAGTATGCGCAGATGGGCCTGTGGCCCGGCGACGATTATTTCGGGTACCGCTACGATTACTCGACCGAATACGTCCGGGTGATGAAGGAACTGTGGGAGACCGGATCCTCCGACTTCCAGGGCGAGCATTTCCGGATGGAGGGCTGCATGATGAAGCCGGCGCCGTCGGGCCCGATCCCGATCGTCGCCGCCGGCCAGAGCGGGCGCGGCATGGAGTTCGCCGCCACTTACGCCGACTACAACTTCGTCCTCGGCGCCGGCCTCAACACGCCGACGGCCTGCGCGCCGACCTGCGCCCGGCTGATCGAGGCCACGTCGAAGACCGGACGCGATGTCGGCTCCTACGTGCTGATGATGGTGATCGCCGACGAGACCGACGCGGCAGCGGAAGCGCGCTGGATGGCCTACCGCCAGGGTGCCGACGTGGCGGCCCTGGCCTGGATGCTCGACCAGAGCACGCAGGACAAGAACGCCTCGGCGGATTCCACCGCGACCTGGATGAACCTCCCCGAGGGGGCGGTGAACTTCAACATGGGCACGCTGGTCGGCTCCTACGCCAAGGTGGCGCGGATGCTCGACGAGGCGGCCCTGGTCCCGGGGGTGAAGGGCATCATGCTGACCTTCGACGACTTCCTCGCAGGCCTCGACACCTTCGGCACCCGGATCCAGCCGCTGATGGCCTGCCGGCAGGATCGCCTGCACGATCGCCGGGAGGTCGCCGCGTGAGCGTCTCCGACGCGCTCATCGCCCGCACCATCCTGGCCGGCACGGTGGCGGAGGCCACCCCGGCCCGGGACCTGCCCTCGGCCTGGGAGAGGGACGCGCCGGAGCCGGGGGAGGCCGAGCGGCGCCTGCGGGAGGTGGCGAACGCGACCGGGAAGGCGGTGCCCCTCGCGCCGCCCCTGCCGCCCGTCGAGGACGGGCCGCTCCACGCGCTCGGGATCGGGGCGCTCCAAGCCGCCTACGCGGCGGGCGCGACCGATCCGGTCGCCGTCGTCGCGGCCTTGACGGGACGCATCGCGGGCCATCCGTCGGGGCGTGATGCGGTGCTGGCCCTGGTGCCGGGCGCGGAAGCGGCGGCCGAGGAGAGCGCCCGGCGGATCGGCACCCGGCGCGCCCGCCCCCTCGAAGGCGTGCCCTTCGGCATCAAGGACATCATCGATTGCGCCGGGGCGCCCGTGACCTGCGGCTCGCGCCTCACCGGCGACCGGGTGGCCGAGGCCGACGCGACCGTGGTGGCGCGCCTGCGGGCGGCCGGCGCGATTCCCCTGGCGATGCTCGCCACCACCGAATTCGCCTGCGGCTCGGCCCACAATCCGCGCTATGGCGCCGTCGCCAACCCGTGGAACCGGGCGCGCTGGACCGGCGGCTCCTCCACCGGATCCGGCGCGGCCTTGGCCGCCCGGCTGATGCCGCTGGCGCTCGGCACCGATACCGGCGGCTCGATCCGGGTGCCCTCGGCCTGGTGCGGCGTCACCGGCCTCAAGCCGACCCGCGGGCTGGTGCCCCGGACCGGCGTCGCGCCCCTGTCCTGGACCCTCGACCATGTCGGCCCGATGGCCCGCTCGGCCGCGGACCTCGCCCGGGTGATGCCCTGGATCGCCGGTCCCGACGGCACCGACCCCCACGCCGCCGGCCGCTACGACGCGACCCGGGCGAGGGGTGTGTCGGACTTGCGGGTCGGCGTGGCGGAGGGCTGGTTCACGGCGATGCAGGACGATGCGGTGCTCGCCGCCTGGCAGGCGATGCTCACGCTGCTGGAGCGCCAGGGCGCCCGGCTGGTGCCGGTCGATCTCGGGCCGGTCGCGACCGCGCACCAGGACGGCTACACGATCGTGATGGCGGAACTCGCCGCGCTCCAGGAACCCGACCTCGACCGCGCCGCCGCCCTCGATCCCGGCACCCGCGCCCGGATGGATCAGGGCCGCCTCTTCTCCGCCACCGACTACCTGCGCGCCTTACGCCGCCGGCCCGTCGTGCTGGCGCAGGTCCTCGACGCGCTGGCAGATGTGGACGTGCTGGTGACCCCGGGCCTCGGCGGCGAAGCGGCCTCGCTCGACAGCCTCACGGTGGAGGTGAACGGCGAGGCCCACCCGCTCCAGGCGGTGCTGCCGCGCAACACCATGCTGTTCGACTATACCGGCCTGCCCGCCCTGATGCTGCCGACCGGCCTCGGCCGCACGGGCCTGCCGGTCGCCGCGCAGGTGGTGGGGAAGCCCTACGACGATGCGTTGTGCCTGGGCGTAGGGGCGGCATTCCAGCGGGAGACGGAGTACCACCTGAGGGCGCCGCGAGAGAAGCGACCCCCGACCCCGGGACAATCCTAGCGACACCACTTTCTAACTTGTAAAAAATATTACAGACCGCCGCGCAACGTCTTCTCATTTTTATCAGGGCAAAAATATGCATCCAAACCCCCTTCTATCCTTACGGAAGTGCGAAAGGGTACGTTCAATTCACATATGCAATAATTACAAATCCACTTCGTTTCAGCTTAGGTGACGACACCGGTTTCTATATGTCGTTTCATATGCTGGTGGGATTTACCCTAGAACAATATCTAAAATCTGCACTTATGTCGTGCGGCTGCAGCGAAATAGAACTAAAAAGCCAGATATTCGCCATAACATAGATAAATTAGTCGATAAATGCGTCGCAAGTGGATTCGATCATAGCGGCGCCAAATATCCCGTAGGAATTCCTTCTGAGCATCATAAGGAATACGGATTTCGATACATAAAGCCCGGCAATGAATATGACAAGACCGATCCGTCTCAGGTTTTTTCAGCTCTCTCAGATCTAGATAGAACCATAGATACAAACATTGGAGCGAGCGCCTCAAAAGGGTTGAAAGCCGATGGTGAATGAAAACGGCCTTCACACATAGCAGTTTGACGCCTGTGAAGGCGGATCAACGACTTGTCATGAAATATAGATTTTTAAAAATTTTAAATCAATAATTAAAATAAATTTATGATTTTATTGCGCTACGATCCTTGCCGGGATTTATCAATCTCGACCGGGGTAAATACTAATACTCCCACTCCGCCCCCACCCCGACAGCCGTGCGCCCATCCGCCCCGGCCTCGCCCTGGACCTTGATCCGCCCGGTCACGTCGTAGGTGATGGTCGCCGCGCTGTCCTCCGGCCGCGCCCCCGCACGCACCCCGACATTCACCCGCTCGCCGAGCGCCCGCGACAGGCCGACCGCCGCGCCGCCCTTCGCGCCGGCCTGGATGTCGAGGCTGTCGAGGCCGAGGCCCTTGCGGGCGCTCTCGAACACGTCGGGCCCGCCGGCCCCGCCGGAGAGCTGGGCCACGGCCTGCGCCAGCTGCAAGGCCTGGAACGGCGACAGGCCGCCGGAGGCCTTCTTGAACAGGAGGCGCGACAGGACCTCGTCCTGCGGCAGCGGCGGCTCGGAGGAGAGGGCGAAGTCGGGCTGGTTGGCCGGGCCGGTGACGGCGATCTTCGCCGTGACGTCGCCGGCCTGGGACTGGGCCTGGAAGTCGAGGTCCGGCGCCGTCAGGTCGCCCGCGAAGGTCAGGCGGCCGCGGGTGAAGTCGAGGCGCTGTCCGGCGATCTGGATCCGGCCGCGGCGCATCGCGAAGGCGCCGTTCGCCACCGGCGCCGCCGAGGTGCCGGTGAGGCGTAAAGCCCCGCCGAGCTCGGCGTCGATGCCGCGGCCGCGCACGGTGATCCGGCCGGGGGCGTTCACCGCGAGGTCGAGGGTGGCGAGGAAGGGCGGCGCCTTGCGGCCGCGCCGCGAAGCCGCCTCGCGCCTCGACCGCGCGGCGAGGCGAGCCTGCGTCTGCGGCGGCGCGTTGACGTGGCGGATGCCGGGGAGCGGCTGCACCGTGGCGGGCAGGCGGTCGGGCACCGAGACGTCGAGGGAGACCAGGTCGACCTGGCCGGTCACCCGCGGGGTGCGGGCCAGCGGCCCGGTGAGCGACAGGTTCAGGCCGGTGATCAGCGTCATCAGCGGGCTCGAGACCAGCTCGGCCCGGTCGGCCCGGAGGGTCAGGTTGCCCGGGAAGCCCGCCGCCGGCTCGACGGCGACGCGGCCTTGCGCCTGGAGGGTGCCGCCGTTGCGGGTGGCGGCGGTCAGGCGCTCGATCACGATCGTGTCGCCGCGGCCGGTCACCCGGCCCTGGATGTCGGTGAGGCGCACGCCGTTCAGCGGGTCGGTGAAGCTGCCGCCGGTGAGGACCGCCGCGCCGTCGATCTTCGGGGCCTGGAACGTGCCGGCGACGCCCGCATCGAGGGCGACCCGGCCGGTCAGGCGCTGGCCGCCCGCCGCCAGCAGCGTGTTGGCGAGCGCCGCGTCGAGGGTGCCGCGGGCGCGCAGCGAGAGGGCGCCGCCGGCCTCGACCGGCAGCGAGCCGGACAGGGCGAGCTGGACGCCGCGGCCGGCCGTCACCGTGCCGTCGAGGCCGGCGCGGCCGTCATCGATCCGGCCCGAGGCCCGGGCGTCGATCGGCGGCAGGCCGGCGGAGCGGGTCTCGGGCGTCACGAGGCGCGACAGGCTCAGCGAATAGCGCCCCTCCGGGCTCGCGGCCGGGCCGGCGAGCACGGCCTCGCCGTCGAGGGTGCCGGAGAGGGTCAGGCTCGGGGAGGCGATGCGGGCCATCGCGAGCGGCAGGCTCTTGAGGCCGAGCCGCAGGTCGAGGCTCCGGCCGATCGTGCCGTCGAGGCTGGCCCGTCCCGAGCCGGCCGTGACGGCGAGGCCCGCCACCGTCACGCCGGCCTCGCGGAACGTGATCGTCGCCGGCCCGGCGAGCGCCAGCCGGTCCGCCCCGCGCACCGCGCTGAGGCGGGCGAGGTCGAGGCGCGGCTGCGCGGCCGGCACCAGTCGGGCGGCGCCGTCGAGGGCGAAGCCCCGGGCCCGGGCCTGGAGCACGAGGTCGCTGCCGTCCGGCGCCGGCCTGGCGTCGAGGCGGATCGCCTCGATCGTCTCGGAGGCGGCGACGAGCCTTTCGGCGTTGAGCCGGCCGGAGACCCGGGGGCTCGCCCGGAGGTCGGTGCCGCCCAGGTCGGCGTCGAGGCGCGAGAGCGCCATGCCGGCCCCGCGCACGCCGTCGCCGGTCGCCCGCACCCGCGCATCCTGCCGGCCGCCGGCGCGGGACAGGGTGATGGCGGCGTCGAGGCGGCCCTGGAGGCGGGTGAGCGCCAGGGCCGAGAGGTCGTCGAGGTCGCCGGCCTTGAGCGACACCTCGCCCTCGGCGAGGCGCGACGCCGGATCGAAGGCGCCGCGGCCCGTCAGCGCCACCGAGCCGAGCGTGACGGCGAGGCGGTCGAGCAGCCAGTCGGCGTCGCGGCGGGCGAGGTGGAGGTCGCCGGCGAGCGGCTTGCCGTCGACCCGGCCGGACAGGGCGAGCGTCCCGTCGAGGGCGCCGGTGGCGTCGGTGATGACCGCCCGGCCGGCGAGGTCGCGGATCGGCCGGCCCAGGGCGCGGGCCTCCGGCGCCGCCAGGGTGAGGGCGAGGTCCGGACGCTCCAGCGAGCCGGTGAGGCGGGCCTCCAGCCCGGCCCGGCCGGCGAGCTCGGGGTCGAGGGTGGCGAGGTCGGCCAGGTCGATCCGGCCGGTCATGTCGGCCTTCGCCTCGGTGGCGCGGCCGTCGATCGTCGCCGTGACGGCAGCCCCGCTCAGGCGCGCGGCCTGGACGGCGTAGCCGTCGGGCAGGCGGGTCAGGCGGCCGGAGAAGCGCGGCTCGCGGCCGAGCGTCCGGTCGAGGGCGGGGGTGCCGAGAAAGAGCTTGTCGGTATCCGCCTCGACGTCGGCGGTGATTCCGGCCCGGCCGGGATCGCCGGAGAGCAGGGCCTTGAGCGCGACGCGGCCGCCGAGCGGCCGGCCGGCGGCGAGGGAGAAGGCGGCGAGGTCGGGCAGGTCCGCCCGGAGCGTGCCCGCCACCACGTCGCGGCCGACCCGGCCGGCATAGCGGGCGCTGGCGGTCGGCGCCTCCAGGCTCGCCGTCTCGAGGTCGGCGACGCCGTTCGGGTCGATGCGGCCGGCGAGGCGGAAGGCGGCCTTCGGGCCGATCGCCCGGCGCAGGGCCGGGTCGGCAAGGTGGAGGCCGTCCACGTCGGCATTCGCCGCGAGGCGGAAGGATTGGCCTTCGGGTGCGCGCGGCAGCGGCTCGGCGACGAGGTCGGCGCTCGCCCGGCCGAGGCGGCTGCCCGCCGCCGAGAGGCCGGCGGCCCGCAGGGTCCCGCGAACCGCCGGGGCGTCGAGGGGGCCTTTGAGGCTCGCATCGAGCACCAGGGCTTCGAGGGTGGCGTCGCCGGCCTTGGTGACGCCGCCCTCGGTCGGCAGCGCCCGCGCCTGGAGGGTCAGGTCGGCGTTGCGTGCCGCGTCGACGCCGCCCTCGAGGGCGAGGCGCGCCGTGCGGGAGGTGAGCTCGAACCGGTCGACCCGCACGGCACCGTCATCGACGAAGCGCAAGGACCCGTCGAGGCGGGTGGTGCCGGCGAAGACCGCGGCGAGCGGCCCGGGCATCAGGCCTTCGACCTGGGAGGCGAGGTCGAGCCCCATGCGGCGCTCGGGCCCGGCCCGGTCGATGCGGGCCTTGCCCTGGGCGCCGATGCCCTCGCCGGCCCGGAAGTCCAGGGTGGCGTTCCAGGCATCCAGCGTGCCGCGCCCGTCGAGGTCGAGGGTGACCGGCGGCAGGCCGGGCAGGTTCATCAGCCGTGCCGCGAGGCCGCCGGCCGGCTCGTCATGGGCGAGCTTCACCTCCAGGCGGCCGCTCTCCGGCGCGTAGGCGAGCTTGATCGTGACCGTGCCGGGCTTGTCGAGCCGGCGCAGGCCGACGCCGAGATCGAGGCCCTCGCGCGGATCGCCGAGGGTGGCCTGGCCGGCCCCGGCGATGCGGGCGGCCTCGCCGATCACCGGCTCGCCGAGGGCGAGGTCGGAGAGCGCGAAGGCCTTGACCACCACCTTGACCGGCAAATCGGGCAGCAGCGCCTCCTTGTCCTGGGAGGGCGGGCTGGCGGAGGGCAGGGGCCGGCGCAAGACCTCCAGGCGCCCGATCTCCAGCCGGTCGATCTCGAGGCGGCGCGACAGCAGCGCGGTACGGCGCCAGATCAGCCGCGCCTGGTCGAGGCGCAGCCAGACCCCGTTGCGGTCGGCGATGGCGACGTCGCGGATCGTGGCGTCCGAGGAGAGCGCCCCGTCGACGGCACCGATCGAGACCCGCGAGGTCGGGGTCGAGAGGGCGCGGGACAGGAGGTCGCCGAGGATCGTGGTCTCGCCCTCCGCGGCCTCGCCGGTGGCGGCGTGGCCGAGCCAGGCCAGCCCCAGAAGGGCGACGGCGAAGGCGGCGGTGAGGAGGCGCGAGGCCCGCATCTGCATCATTCAGAAGGCCTGACCGAGGCTGATGTAGAGGGCGACCGGCGGCTGCTTGAGCTGCTTGTCGGGGTTCAGCGGCACCGCGAGATCGACCCGGATCGGGCCGATGCCGGTGTAGTAGCGAAGGCCTAAGCCCGCCGCGACGCGGATGCGCTCGTCGAAATCGGGCAGGGTGCCGGCGAAGGCCGTGCCGGCATCGACGAAGGGCACGATGCCGATCGTGTCGGTGATCTTGATCCGGCCCTCGATCGAGCCCTCGAGCAGCGAGCGGCCGCCGATCGGCAGCTGGTAGGGGCCGATCGGCCCGACCGTGCGGTAGGAATAGCCGCGGATCGAGCCGCCGCCGCCGGCGAAGAAGCGCAAGGAGGCCGGGATGTCGGCGAGGTTCGCGCCGCTGATCGAGCCGAAGCCGAGGCGCGCGGCCAGGATGTAGCGGCCATCCTCGTCGAAGGCGTAGTAGGTCGAGCCCTGCGCCTTGGCCAGCAGCAGGTCCGGGCTGTTGCCCAAGCCCGCATAGGGCGTGAGCGAGGCGGTGACGCGAAAGCCCTTCGTCGGGTCGAGCAGGCTGTCGGTCGAATCGTAGGTGACGCCGGCATTGAGGCCGAGCAACCCGTAATCGACCCGGCCGAGGGCATCGCGGTCCGAGCCGACCCGGCCGTCGAGGCCGACTTGCGCCGAGAAGGCGTCGGCGAAGCGGCGGCGGATCGCGACCGTGCCGCCGGTGGCGTCGCTGAGATAGGATTGCTGCACCTCGCGGCCGATGAAGGCGCTGGCGACGAGGTCGTTGCGGGTACCGAACAGGGCCGGCTTCACGAAGGTGGCGGAGAGCCGGCCGCCGAGCCCGTTGGTCTCGATGCCGGCGAGCCGCCGGCGGCGGGCATAATAGTCGGTGCCCAGCCCGAGATAGGACAGGTCGGCGTCGATCCGCAGGGTCTCGCCGCCGCCGAACAGGTTGCGGTCGGCCCAATAGGCCCGCACGCCCGGCCCGTCGACGGTGGAGTAGCGGGCGGAGACGCCGACGATGTGCGGCGCGCGCTCGGTCACGTCGACGAAGACCGGCAGGGTGCCGTCGGGATCGAGCGCCGTGCCCTCCCGCACCCGCACGCCGCCGAGCGCCTCGATGCGCGAGACCGAGCGGCGGATGTCGGACAAGGCCTGCGGCGAGTAGGGATCGCCCGGCTCGGCATAGATGAAGGAGCGCACCACCGCCGGGTCGATATTCTGCGTGCCCCGCACCGCGATGGCGCCAATGGCCGCCTTCGGCCCCGGATCGACCACGAAGGTCACGTCCATGGCGCGGGCGGCGTGATCCACCACCGGCTCGCGCCGCAGCACCTTGGCGAAGGGATGGCCCTCGCGGCGCAGCTGGTCGATCAGCGCCGCCTCGCGGGCGAGCACCGCGGCGGAGCGGGCCGGCACGTCGTCGCCGAGGCGGGTGAGGCGGGCGGGCAGAATCTCGGGCGGGAACGGCCGGCCCGAGGGATCGAGGACCGCGATGCTCCGCAGGTGGTAGAGCGGGCCCTGGTCGATGGAGATGCGCAAAGCCACCAGGGTGCGGTTGCGGGCGGCCTCGGCGGCGCGCATGGCGGCGCGCGCCGCGGCATCGCCGCCCAGCACCACGTCCTCGATGCGGAAGGAGACCGTCCCGGCATAGTAGCCGAAGCCCCAGAGCGCATCGACGAGGCGGGGCGCGTCGGCCTCGGCCCGGCGCAGCAGGCCCTCGCCGTCCGGCGGCGCGTCGTTGCGCAGGCGGTAGAGGCTCGACGTGTCCTGGAGCGCGCGGAGCAGATCCTCGTCCTCGACGCCCTGGAAGCGGACCGCGTAGGGCAGGGCGGTCGGGCTCGGGGCCGGCGGCGCCTCCTCGGAGGCGAACAGGCCGAACAGGTCGAAGGCACGCGCCGGCTCCGTCACCCCCATGCCGAGGGCGAGGCCGAGCCCGAGCGCCCCTGCCGTTCCCGCTGACGGACGCGCCCTCTGCGCGCCGCGATGGTCGACCCGATCCCGCATGCCCCCGGCCGTGCTGCAAGGCAACGCCCAACACGGCGCTGCCGGATACTCACCTCACGCCAGCGGCGTGCCTCGTCTCCACCGGTCGGCGGATCTCACGGATGCCGGTTCATGCCCCGCGACGACCGACCCCATCATGGGACATCTTACCCAAGGGTCGGGGGAATTCGTGTCCAAACCGTGTCCGCGGACAGGTCCGGTCCCAGGGCAAGCTAGAGCATAAGCCGGCGGAAAGGGAACCTTGACCGGCCGGACAGGCCTGTTGAACCGGTGCGGGACGGCGCGCTAACCCTCTGGCATCCGGGACAGGATCACGGCTGCCCGCGGCGCGCGGTCGCGCCTGCCCGGGGGCGGACCGGCGCGTTGTGCGTGTTCGTGTTGTCCCCGTTTCTCACAGGGTCTCGCCCATGGTCCCGGTCATGTTCCATCCGGCCTACGAAGCCGTGCTGCCGGAAGGCCACCGCTTCCCGATGGGCAAGTACGGGCGGCTCGCCGCAGCGATCGAGGCGCGGGGGCTCGTGCCCGACGGCTTCGTGACGCCGGAGCCCGCGAGCCCGGAGCTGATCCGCCTCGCGCATGACGCGCGCTACGTCGAGCAGGTCGTCACCGCCACGGTGCCGCGGGCGATCGAGCGGGCGATCGGCCTGCCGGTCGACGAGGGGGTGGCGCGCCGCTCCCTCGCCTCGGCCGGCGGCACGCTGCTGGCGGCGCGGCTGGCGCTCCAGGGCGGGCTCGCCGGCAGCACGGCGGGCGGCAGCCATCACGGAAGGCGGGACGGAGGCAGGGGCTTCTGCGTCTTCAACGACGTCGCGGTGGCGGCCCTGGTGCTGAAGCGCGAGGGCACGATCCGCCGGGCGCTCGTCATCGATCTCGACGTGCACCAGGGCGACGGCACCGCCGACTGCCTGCGGGACGAGCCCGACCTGTTCACCTTCTCGATGCATGCCGAGAAGAACTATCCCACCGACAAGGTGCCGGGGGATCTCGATATCGGCCTGCCCGACGGGCTCGCCGACGACGATTACCTGACCGCCCTCTCCCTGCACGTGCCGCGCCTGCTCGACGCGCAGCGCCCGGACCTCGTGTTCTACAATGCCGGCGTCGATCCCCACCGCGACGACCGCCTCGGCCGCCTCGCCCTCACCGATGACGGCCTGCGCCGGCGCGACACCTACGTGATCGGCGAGGCGCGCCGGCGCGGCATCCCGCTCGCCGCGGTGATCGGCGGCGGCTACGCGACCGACGTCGAGGCCCTGGCGGCCCGCCACGCCCTGGTCTTCGAGGCGATGGCGGAGCGGGCGTGACGCGGGTCCGGAACGGCTCAGGCTGTTCGGCCGTTGATCCCGCGAGATGCCCCGCCACCGCAGAACTCGGAGGATACGATGAGCCTCATCGGCCGGATCGTCACCAAGATCCTGGGGAACGACGATCCCCGCACCCGCCCCGACGGCCGCCCCTACGACGACCGGATCACCCACAACGATTCCGGCAACCTCGTCGGCCGCCTCGTCACCAAGATCCTGCGTCGCTGACGCCACGGCCCCGCGCGTCCGACACGACGCCCCCGCCTTTCCCCGGCGGGGGCGTCGCCGTTTAATACCGCCGCGCTTAAGCGTT
>NZ_LABZ01000320.1 GCF_001043955.1 Methylobacterium tarhaniae
CCACGGCCCGGGTCGATGCCATCGGCAACCTGAGGATTCGCGCATGAGCCAGCTCGACGCCCTCACCCTGGCGGTGATCCAGGCCGGGTTGCAGCAGGTCTGCAACGAGATGGACATCGCCTTCTCGCGCTCCGCCTTCTCGCCGGTGATCGCCGAGGCCGACGACCGCTCGGACGGGATCTACGACCGCGACACCGGCGCGCTGATCTCGCAGGGGGAATTCGGCCTGCCGGTCTTCGTCGGCACGATGCAGTACTCGACCGGGGAGCTGATCCGGCTGATCCGCGAGGGAAAGGTCGGGACTCCCGAGCCCGGCGACATCTACATCGTCAACGACCCCTATCTCGGCGGCACGCACCTGATGGACGTGCGCTTCGTCAAGCCGGTCTTCGTCGGCGGCGAGCTGTTCTGCTGGCTCCAGAATACCGGCCACTGGCCCGATATCGGCGGCATGGTGCCGGGCGGCTTCTCGGCCCACGCGACGGAGGTCGAGCAGGAGGGATTGCGCCTGCCGCCGGTCAAGCTGTTCAAGCGCGGCGCGATGGACCAGGAAATCTTCTCCATCATCGCCTCGAACATCCGCGTCGCCGACCA
>NZ_LABZ01000321.1 GCF_001043955.1 Methylobacterium tarhaniae
GACCGGTGCCACGGGCGCGACTGGCGCCACGGGTGCGACCGGCGCCACCGGTCCGACCGGCGCGGGTGCGACGGGCCCGACCGGTGACACGGGCGCGACTGGCGCCACCGGTCCGACCGGCGCCACGGGCGCGACCGGTGCCACGGGCGCGACCGGTTCTACGGGTCCGACCGGTGCCACCGGTGCCACCGGTCCGACTGGTGCGGGCGCCACCGGTCCGACCGGTGCCACGGGCGCGACCGGTTCTACGGGTCCGACCGGTGCCACCGGTCCGACCGGTGCGGGCGCGACGGGTCCGACCGGTGCCACGGGCGCGACCGGCTCTACGGGTCCGACCGGCGCCACCGGTCCGACCGGCGCGGGTGCGACGGGTCCGACTGGTGCCACGGGCGCGACCGGCTCTACGGGTGCGACCGGCTCCACCGGTCCGACCGGTGCGGGCGCGACGGGTCCGACCGGTGCCACGGGCGCGACCGGTTCTACGGGTGCGACCGGCGCCACCGGTCCGACCGGCGCGGGTGCGACGGGTCCGACTGGTGACACGGGCGCGACCGGCTCTACGGGTCCGACCGGCTCCACCGGCCCGACCGGTGCGGGCGCGACGGGTCCGACCGGTGCCACCGGTGCGACGGGCTCTACGGGTGCGACCGGCTCCACCGGTCCGACCGGTGCGGGTGCCACGGGCCCCACCGGTGCGACTGGCTCCACGGGTGCGACCGGAGCCACAGGCGAGACGGGCGCCACGGGCCCGACCGGCGCCGATGGCCCCACGGGCGCGACCGGTTTCAACGGTCCCACGGGTGCGACAGGCCAGCCCGGCGCGACCGGTGCCACGGGTCCGACCGGCGCGGGTACCACGGGCCCGACCGGTGCCACAGGCCCGACGGGCACGACCGGTCCGACGGGCGTGGGCCCGACGGGTGCGACCGGCTCCACGGGCCCGACCGGCGCCGAGGGTCCCACGGGCGCAACCGGCTTCAACGGCCCGACGGGTCCGACCGGCGAGGGTGCCACAGGCGCAACCGGTGCCACAGGCCCGACCGGCGCAACCGGTTCGACAGGCGCGGGTCCGACGGGTGCGACCGGCTCCACGGGCCCGACCGGCGCCGAGGGTCCCACGGGCGCAACCGGCTTCAACGGCCCCACGGGTGCGACAGGCTCGACGGGTCCGACCGGGGCTACCGGCGGAACGGGCGCGACCGGCCCGGTCATCTGCTTCGCGCAAGGCACGATGATCCTGACGCCGGAGGGCGAGCGCCCGGTCGAGGCCCTGCGTCCCGGCGACGCCGTCGTCACCGCCGCGGGGGAGACGGTCCCGGTCCTCTGGGTCGGACACCGCCATCTCGACCTGCGCCGCCACCCGCGGCCCGAGCAGGCCCAGCCGGTGCGGATCGCCGCCCACGC
>NZ_LABZ01000322.1 GCF_001043955.1 Methylobacterium tarhaniae
CGACGCGGTGCTGATGGAGCAGGTGCTGTTCAACCTCCTCGACAACGCCGCCAAATACGCCCCCGAGGGCAGCCTGGTGCGGATCGAGGGGCAGCGCGAGGGCGACGTGGTGCGCCTGGCGATCCTCGACGAGGGCGAGGGCATCCCGGAGGGCGACGAGGAGCGGATCTTCGACACCTTCTACCGGGTGCGCAAGAGCGACCGGGTCCGGGCCGGGACGGGCCTCGGCCTTGCCATCTCCCGCGGCTTCGTCGAGGCGATGGGCGGGCGGATCGCCGCCCGCAACCGGGCCGACCGGCCGGATCCCGCTTTCCCGGGTGCCGCCTTCACCCTGACCCTGCCGGTGCCCCGCGCCGCCCTGGACGATGCCGCATGACCAACGCTCTCCGCATCCTGGTGATCGACGACGAGCCGCCGATCCGGCGGCTCCTGCGCGTGGGCCTCGGCAGCCAGGGCTACGAGGTGGCCGAGGCCCCGAACGGGCAGGCCGCCCTGGACATCCTGGAGCGCGAGACCGTCGCGCTCGCGATCCTCGATCTCGGCCTGCCGGACATCCGGGGGCACGACCTCCTGGCGCGGATCCGGGCGGCGCGCCCCGACCTGCCGGTGATCGTGCTGTCGAGCCGGGACGACGAGGCCGGCAAGGTCGAGGCCCTCGATCTCGGGGCGGACGACTACGTCACCAAGCCCTTCGGCATGAACGAGCTGCTCGCGCGGATGCGCACGGCCCTGCGCCACCAGCTCGCGGTCGGCGGCGAGCGCCCGGTCTTCCGGGCCGGCGACCTCTCGGTCGACCTGGTGCGCCGGATCGTGCGCGTGGCCGAGCGCGAGGTGAAGCTCTCGCCCAAGGAATACGATGTGCTGCGCCTGCTGGTGCACCATGCCGGCAAGGTGCTCACCCATGCCCACCTGCTGCGCGAGGTCTGGGGTTCGGCGGCCGACCCGCAATATCTCCGGGTCTACGTGCGCCAGCTGCGCCAGAAGCTCGAGCCCGAGCCGGAGCGCCCGCGCTACATCCTGACCGAGACCGGGGTGGGCTACCGGATGCGGGCGCCGGATTGATCCGGCAATCCGGCCGGCGCCGGTCCGGGAGCGCGGCCCGGCGCGGCCCGCTCCGGGCCGGAGGGCGCCCGTGCCCCGTCCTCCGGCGCGCGCCGCACCCAGGCGTCGAGGGCCCAGCCGATGCCGCGGCCGGCGGCGGCCACGAAGGCCAGCGACCCGGCGAGGTGGAGGAAGAGCGGCGCGTTCGACATGCTGGGCACCCGGTGGATCCCTGGTCTCTCGGCTGGGTCCCCGGCGGAGCCCCGGGGCGGAGGAGACCGCCGCGCCCTGCCGGGGCGCCAGTGCTCCGGCGCCACAGCGCCCCCGGCCGGGACGGCCGCCCGAGGGGAGCGGGGCCGAGCGGGGCGGCCGGTGTGGCGGCGGCGCCTCAGCCGCGGGCGCTCCCGTGCCGCCGGTCCGGGGCGTCCGGCCGGGCTTCTCGGCGAATCAGCGCGGCGCGGCGGTGTGGGGCCGGGGCGCGTGAGACCACGGCGTGAGGGTGGCCGCCAGGGTGGCGCAGCAGCGGATCGGCAGCGGGCAATCCTCCCCGGCGCCGCGGTGGCACGGGCGGCGGGCGGGCGGAGCGTCGCCTTCGTCCCGCGCCTCGCCGGCCAGGGCGGCCAGCAGCAAAGTCTCGTTGTGGTACTCGAGGCCGAGGGATACGCGCATGCCGCGCAGGACGTTCTGCTCGCGATCGGTCGGCAGCCCCTGCCGCTCCCGGCTCTCGATCAATGATGACTGCCGGACCGCCCGGTCGCACGTCGCCTCGATGTTGGACTGAACTTGGGTGAGTGCCGCCCTGACGTCCATCGTGTTTCCTGCACGATCGCATCCGCGGATCTGTCTGCGTCCGCATTGTGGATAACCTGGTGCAGGCCGAGGCGGTTGGGGAGGGGGATGACGGTTAGATGACGGCTGGCCGGCCCGGGTGTGGCCGCGACGCAACGGCCGCGCCGCGGGTTCGTGCGGTCGGACCCGCGACGCGCCGGACCGGCTCCCGCCGCCCCACAAAAAGCCATGCTCGTCTGTCTGTCTGGCTTGACGTGGTTCACATGGCCCGAGAGCGAGACCCGATGATGCAGATTGCCGCCTTCCTGGTGTTCCTGGCAATGGGCGTGACCAACCTCCTGGCGGTGCAGGCCGGGCTGACCGCGGTCCTCGGCGTGCCCGTCCTGATCGCCCTCGTGGTCGCGGTGCCGGTCTTCTACTTCCGCTTCGTCGGCTCGGCGGCGGGCATCGTCGGGGCCATTGTCGGCTGGCAGATGTCGGCGCCGATGGCGGTGCTGCTGTTCTGCTGGCCGGTGCTGGTCTACGGCTTCCTGCGCGGCGGGGCCGAGGCCCGCACCTTCCTCGCCCGGCGCGCGGCCTGACCTCCCGCGCTCGCGTCCGGCGCTGCCGCAGCTTTCAGCGCTGCCGCAGCTTTCAGCGCTGCCGCACCACGGCGACGAGGTAGCGGCAGGGCTGCCCGCTCCGGTTGGCGAAGGTGCAATCGGCCGGCGCGCCCAGCGCCAGGCAATCGCCGGCCTCGAGCACGTGGGTGGTCTCCCCCTCCTGGAACGTCAGGGTGCCGGCGAGCATCCAGATCATCTGGCGCAGGAAGGCGTAGGAGGCCGCCGGATACGAGACCTCGGCGCCCGCCGGCAGCGCCACCTCCGTGAGATCGAGGGGGATCTCCGCCATCGACGGCGAGACTTGCGGCGAGACTTGCGGCGACACTTGCCGGCGGCGATAGCCGGTCTCCGGATCGATCCAGACCGGCTGAGCCGCGGCGCGCGTGAGCTGCCCCGTCTCGCCCTCCGCCCGCGCCAGCAGGGTCGAGAGGGTGAGCCCGAAGGCCCCGGAGAGCCGGCCCAGCAGCGCGGCGGTCGGGCTCGCCTCGGCGCGTTCGACCTTGCTGATCATCGCCTTCGAGACACCGGAGCGGGCCGCGAGGTCGCCGAGCGACCAGCCCCGCGCCTCGCGCTCCAGCCGCAGCCGGCGCGCGAGGCCATCCGTGGGGTCGGGCGCGGGCGTCGTCATGAGGGCAGCATAGGGCATCCGGACGGTTCGGGCACCCGTCCTGCCGCCTCGGAGGCGTCCTCGTGGTGCCGTAAGGACACAGGACAGGCGCCGACGGCCGCCATCCCCAGCAATTTCGTCTAAGTCTTTGTCACGGACGAACTTTCCTTAGGAATCGGTGCATACTGGCCCGGTCGCGCCGCGAGTGCGCGCAGCGAGGCGGTGGAGCGTGCGGGACGGAAGCGGGCGATATGGGTTCGGCTTGGCGGCGCTCGCGGCCGTCACCATCCCGCTCGCCGTCATCGTGGCCCTCGATCCGCGCGTCAGCCTGCTGCGCCCGCACCCGACGATCGAGGCGGCGCAGGGGCCGGCCAAGGATCCGGTAAAGGATCCGGCAAGGGATTCGAGCCGGGATCCGGTTGAGGTTCCGTCCCGCCTGCAGGCCCCGCCGTCGGCGGACGCCGAGGTCGGGCCGGCGGCCGCCGAGCGGCCCTGCCCCGTCTGCCCGCCCGCGAGCCCCGAGTCCGCGCCCCCGATCCGGGGCACGTTCCCGGTCGGGGGCGCGGACTCGGGGC
>NZ_LABZ01000323.1 GCF_001043955.1 Methylobacterium tarhaniae
CGGGCGGGCGGGCGCGGGCGGCGAGCGCCTGCGTGGTGCGGTCGAGGATGACCGCCACGATCACGATGCCGATGCCGGCCTCGAACCCGGCGCCCGCCTCCAGCCGCTGGATCGATTGCCAGACCGCGCGGCCGAGGCCCCCGGCCCCGATCATCGCGGCGATCACCACCATCGAGAGGGCGAGCATCATGGTCTGGTTGACGCCCGCCATGATGGTCGGCAGCGCGAGGGGCAGCTGCACCTTGACGAGCTTCTGGGTCGACGAGCCGCCGAAGGCGTCGCAGGCCTCGACGAGCTCGGCCGGCACGCTGCGGATGCCGAGCGCCGTCAGCCGGATCACCGGCGGCACCGAGAACACGATGGTGGCGAAGCAGGCGGAGACCGCCCCGAGCCCGAAGAACGGCAGAGCCGGGATCAGGTAGACGAAGCTCGGCAGCGTCTGCATCATGTCGAGCACCGGCGCGACCGCCTGCCAGGCCCGCCGGTTGAGGGCGCAGGCGATCCCGACCGGGATGCCGATCGCCAGCGCGGCGACCGTCGCCAGGACGACGAGCACCAGGGTCTCCACCGTGGCCTGCCACAGCCGCAGGTTCCACAGGAACAGGAGCCCCGCGAGCGTCAGCAGGCCGACCCGGCGACCGCCGATCCTGTAGGTGACGAGGGATGCCACCGTGATCGCCGCCCAGGGCGGCACGGCGACGAGCGCGCCGGTCAGGGCGTCGATGCCGTCCGAGACCGTGCGGCTGACGGCGCGGGTCAGCCAGCTGCCATGCTCGGTGAGCCAGTCGAGACCGTCGTCGCTGAGCGTGTCGAGGGGAAATTTGGGGACGCTCCACTCCATCTTTCCACTCCTGCCGGCTCGTTTTGCGTCGAGGCCTCGCCCCGATGCGGGTCTTGCTGCGGGATTTGTGCGCCTGGCCGCGCCGCCAGGGCGCGGACGACGTCGCGGCTGGTGAGGGCGCCGACCAGGCGCCCGTCCGGGGTGACCACCGCGAGCGATCCCTCGGCGGCGATCCGGCGCAAGGCGGCGTCGAGGCGGGTGCCCTCCTCGATGCAGCCCGCCTCGCGGTCGAGGAGGCCGGAGACGGGCTCGTCGGCCCTGGCCGCCGCGAGCCGCTCGGGCCGCAGGCGTCCGGCGAGACGGCCATCCGGGCCTGCGACGAACCAGGCCTCGGGCGCCGCCGCGATCCGCGCCCGCACCTGCGCGACGCTCCCGTCGAGGGGCAGGATCGCGGCGCGGTCGGCGACGTGCTCCACCCGCATCACCGCCGAGAGGTCGATATGCGCGACGAAGCGCTCGACGTAGTCGGTGGCGGGCCGCGCCACGATCTCCTCCGGCTGGCCGATCTGGACGACCTCGCCGTCCTTCATCAGGACGATGCGGCCGCCGAGCGCCACCGCCTCGTCGAGGTCGTGGGAGACAAACACGACGGTCTTGCCGAGCTTGGCCTGCAACTCGCGCAGCTCCGCCTGCATGTCGCGGCGGATCAGCGGATCGAGGGCGCTGAACGCCTCGTCCATCAGCAGGATCTCGGCATCCGCCGCCAGCGCCCGGGCGAGGCCCGCCCGCTGCTGCATGCCGCCGGAGAGCTCGTGCGGATACTTGTGCTCCCACCCGCTCAACCCGACGAGGGCGATCGCCTCCCTGGCGCGGGCGTTGCGGCTTTCGGCCGGGACGTTCTTGATCTCCAGGCCGAAGCCGACATTGGACAGGATCGTGCGGTTGGGCAGCAGCGCGAAGTGCTGGAAGACCATGCCGAAGGTTTGCTGCCGGAAGGCCAGCAGGTCCTTGCGGCCGAGCGCCGTCACGTCGACGTCGCCGACGCGGATGCGCCCGCAGGTCGGCTCGACGAGCCGGTTCATGCAGCGCAGGAGCGTCGACTTCCCCGAGCCCGACAGGCCCATCAGGATCAGGATCTCGCCCTCGCGGACGTCGAACGAGATGTCGCGCAGCCCGACGACGGCGCCGCAGGACGCGGCGATCTCGGCCTTGCGCTTGCCTTGCGCGATCTGATCCAGGGCCGCCGCGTGATTCCGGCCGAAGATCTTGCTGATGCCCGTCAAGGTCATGTTGCGCATCTGCCCACACCCTTTCCGGAACGGTGCCTCTCGGCTGATCACCCGTGATGAGTTCGGGGCTCGATCTTTACGGATAATGATGAAAAGCTACCTGCCCCAAGGGTCGCGGCTTGCCCGGTTGCGACACTTTCTGGCAGGAAGACGACATCGGTCAACATCCCCGCCGCTCGTCGTTGCTGCGATGCAGCATTGCTCGTGTTTTCGGCAATGTTGCGGGCTTTCGATGCACGCGGTGATGCCGATTCGGGCTGATATCGCGTCGATCGGTGCGGCCGCTATCCTTGCCGGCAATGCGAAACCGGCGGAAAGTGCCATTGACGACGTGCGCGCGTCGGCGGACGCGCGCATTCACGTCGGGCACCGGGCGAGACCGGACAGGCATGGAATTCCCCGCACTCCCACACGGGAGCGCGGAGACGCGCCACCTCTTACCCCGGACAGCCCGAGTTCAGCGGACCCCCACCCTCACGCCGGCGGATAATCCACGTAGCCCTGCGCCCCGCCGGTGTACCAGGTCTCGGTATCGTCGGCCGAAAGCGGGATCCCTTGCGCGATCCGCCGCGGCAGGTCGGGATTGGCGATGAACGGGCGCCCGAACGAGATCGCGTCGGCCTCGCCGGCATCGAGGGTGGCCTGGCCGCGCACGCCGTCGTAGTCGGAATTGAGCACGAAGGCGCCCCGGAACGCCGCCCGCATCCGCGGCGCGACCGGGGCGCGCTCCGCCTTGCCGTTGGTGCCCTCGTAGCCGGGCTCGCGCACCTCCAGGAACGCGATCCCGATCTCGGAGAGCGCCGCGGCGGCGGCCTCGAACAGCGGCTCCGGGTTGCTGTCGTTCACCCCCTGGCGCTCCTCGTTGGGCGACAGGCGCACCCCGGTCCGCTCGGGCCCGGCGATGTCGGCCACCGCCGCCACGACCTCGCGCAGCAACCGGATCCGGTTCTCGATCGAGCCGCCGTAGCGGTCGGTGCGGAAATTGGCGTTGTCGCGCAGGAACTGGTCGATGAGGTAGCCGTTCGCGGCGTGGATCTGGACGCCGTCGAATCCGGCCGCGAGCGCGTTGCGGGCAGCCTGCCGGTAATCCTCCAGGACGGCCTGGATGTCGGCCTCGGTCATGGCGCGGGCCTCGACATGGGGCGCCTTGCCCTCGTAGGTCCGCGCCAGGCCGGGCATGGTGGTCGCCGAGGACGAGACCGGCTGGCCGCGTCCGGGCAGGCTCGGATGGACCACCCGGCCCATGTGCCAGAGCTGCGAGACGACCAATCCGCCCGCCGCATGCACGGCGGCGGTGACCGGCCGCCAGCCCTCGACCTGCTCGGGCGTCCAGATCCCGGGGGCGTAGGGCCAGCCGAGCCCCTGCGGGCTGATCCCGGTCGCCTCGGAGATGATGAGGCCGGCCGAGGCGCGCTGGGCGTAGTAATCGACCATCAGGCCGGTCGGCACGTGGTCGCGGGTGGCCCGGGCGCGGGTGAGCGGCGCCATGAGCACCCGGTTGCGCGCCGACAGGGCGCCGAGCCGGATCGGGTCGAGGAGGCTGGGCATCGCGAGCTCCGCTGCGCGTTCAGGGAAAGGGCCGGGACGTCAGCGGGCCGTCTGCGCGTGCGGGCGCTTCGCGGCGGCGAGCGCCGCGGCCTTGCCGGCGGCGGCGTAGAGGTTGAGGCGCGAATAGACCCCGAAGGCCGAGCCGTCGTTCAGGAAGCCGCCGCCGGGTCCCTGGGTCTCGGTCAGGATGGCGTTCGCCTCCGCGAGGCTCAGGGACGGGAAGGCCGCGGTCAAAAGGTACCCGGCCTCGGGGGCGATCTTGCCCACATCCTCGACCGTGCCGGCGGTCTTGGCGTGGACCACCGGCAGGCCGTAGGTCTGGGTCGTGTCGTAGAAGGCCGCGTTGGCCGCCGCGTCCCGGAACCGGCCGGTATCGGTGGCGGCGCAAGACGCGACCGAATCGCCGCAGGCATCCTTCAGCACGAGGGCGAGGTCGTTGCGCGCCGCCTCCAGGGCCGCGCGGTAATCGGTGATCGCGACCGCGTCGTTGGTCTGCCGGCTCATCTCGTTGATCACGGCCGGGTTCTTGCGGATCTGGCCGACATAGGCCGGATCGTTGGCGAGGAGATGCGCGACCGCGTGGAGCGCCACCGTGCGCCCGCCGAGCACGTCCATCGCGTAATGCGCGCCGACGACGATGCGGTTGTTGCCGTACTCGGCCGCCCGCACCATCATCTGCTGGTAGCGCTCCGGCACCAGCAGCGCCAGGACCAGGGATTCGGTGTAGCCGTAGGTGGTGTGGCCGCTCGGATAGGACGGGCTGTCGGTCAGGTTCTGGCTCGGCCCGTGCAGCCAGTCCAGGCTGTGCGAGGTGCGGGCGAAGTAATCGTCGCCCCGATACGCGTAGAGGCGCGGCAGGGTCTGGAACGGGCGGGCATTGCCGAAGGCGTCGCCCCCCGTGCTGCCGGCCTTGCGGTCATAGGCCTTGCCGAACACGTCCGGCACGCCGCTCCGCGCCGCGAAGATGCCGGCGGCCGCCGCCGAGACCGGGTTCTTGCCGTCGGTCGTGCCGTTGGCGAAGAAGTATTTTCCGGAATTCGAATCCGATTTCGTGATGTTGTTGGTGTAGCCGAGCAGGTCGGCCACCGACTGGGTCACGTTGCTGAACGTCTTGTAGTCGGCGTAGCGTGCCTTTTCCTGGTAGATCGCGCCGAGCCGGCTGCCGAGCCCGTCGGCGAGCTCGGTGGCGTTGCCGTCGGTGATGAAGCAGTCGCGCAGGGCGAGCTGCCGCTGCTCGTCGAGCGGCAGGAGATGCGGCTGCGTCTGCGTGCCGAACTGGATGTCGCCGGTCACCTGCAGGTTGGCGGCGAGCGCCGCCCGCCCCTCCTGCGTGCCGGGCAGGGCGCTGACCGGGGCGAGCCCCTGCAGGGCGACGAGGTTCGTCGCGGTCTGCGCCGCCGCCGGGAGCGGCAGCAGCAGGCAGAGAATCGCGGCACCGTGGGTCGTGGCCCTGCGCATGACGTCGCCTCCCCCAGGAGCGTTGCGGCGGACAGGAGACGACGGCCGCCGCCTCCTGTCCAGCCCGGGCGCGCGGTCGCGGTGACGACCGTCAGGCGAGCCACGCAGCGAGGGCATAGGCGCCCGCGCCGATCAGGGCGGCGGCCGGCAGGGTCAGCACCCAGGCCACCACGATGTCGCTCGCCACGCCCCAGCGCACCGCCGAGGTGCGCCGCGCCGCGCCCACCCCGACGATCGCCCCGGTGATCGTGTGGGTGGTCGAGACCGGCACCCCGAGCCAGGTCGCCCCGAACAGGGTCAGCGCCCCGCCGGTCTCGGCGCAGAAACCCTGCATCGGCGTGAGCCGGGTGATGCGCGAGCCCATCGTGTGCACGATCCGCCAGCCGCCGAGCAGGGTGCCGGCGGCCATGGCCGCCTGGCACGACAGAACCACCCAGAGCGGCACGTGGAAGTCGGGGCCGAGATGGCCCTGGCTGAACAGCAGCACCGCGATGATGCCCATCGTCTTCTGGGCGTCGTTGCCGCCGTGGCCGAGGGAGTAGAGCGAGGCCGAGACGAATTGCAGGAAGCGGAACCGGCGGTCGACCGCGAAGGGTGTCGCACGCACGCACAGCCACGAGACGATCAGGACGAGCAGCAGCGCGAGGGCGAAGCCCAGCAGCGGCGAGAGCACGATGGCGGCCGCCGTCTTGCCGAGCCCGCCCCAGACCACGGCTTGCCAGCCGGCCTTGGCGAGCCCCGCCCCGACGAGGCCCCCGACCAGCGCGTGCGAGCTGCTCGACGGGATGCCGAGCAGCCAGGTCAGGACGTTCCAGGCGATGGCGCCCGCGAGCGCGCCGAAGATCACCTTCGCGTCGATCACGCTCGCCTCGACGATGCCGGTGCCGAGCGTCTGGGCGACGTGCAGGCCGAAGAACAGGAAGGCGATGAAGTTGAAGAACGCCGCCCAGATCACCGCGTAGTGCGGCCGCAGCACCCGGGTGGAAACGATGGTGGCGATCGAGTTGGCGGCATCGTGCAGGCCGTTGAGGAAGTCGAACAGCAGCGCGACGGCGATCAACCCGGCGAGGATCGGGAGCGAGAGGGCGGCCTCCACATCCGGCTCCTACACGTTCTCGATCACGATGGCGCTGATCTCGTTGGCGACGTCCTCGAAGCGGTCGACCACGTCTTCCAGGTGGCCGAGGATCTCGCTGCCGACGATGTAGGCCATCGGGTCGCCGCGCCCATGCGCGTGGTAGAGCGCCTTGAGGCCCTGCTCGTGCAGCGCGTCGGAGCGCCCCTCGACCGCGATCACCCGCTCGGTGAGGGCGGAGAGCGGGGCGGCATGCTTGCCGATGCCGTTGAGGAGCGGGACCGCCTCGGCGGTGAGCCGGGCGGCCTCCAGGACGGTGCCGCCCATCTCCCGCATGACCGGATCGAAGCTGCGCACCTCGAACAGCGTGATGGTCTTGGCGGTGCGGTTCATCTGGTCGAGGGCGTCGTCCATCGACTGGATCAGGTCCTTGATGTCGCCGCGGTCGAAGGGCGTGATGAAGCTGCGGCGCACCGCCTCCAGTACCTCGCGGGCGATGTCGTCGGCCTCCTGCTCGCGCTCGGCGATGATCCGGCAGTAGCGCGGCACGTCCTCGCCGCCCTCCAGCAGCGCCTGCAGCGCCTCGGCGCCGGCGACCAGCGTGCGGGCATGCCGCTCGAACAGGTCGAAGAAGCGGTCTTCCCTGGGCATCAGCGCCCGGAACCAGCCCAGCATGTCCGCCCGTCCCGTCCGCCTGACCTCCACGGTGATCTGGAAGCCGGCTCACCGCCCGCAAGGGGCCGGCGGGCCGATCTTTCGGGCGGGCTGCCGGACGGGGGGCCGGGACGCCGCCCGCGGGGGTCATTCGAGGCGGAGGAGGATCGTGTCCCGCCGGCCGGTCCGGGGATGGCGGGCGTAGTCGAGGCCGGGCCAGTCGGACCCGTCGAGATGCAGGGTGTCGAACGCGCGCAGGAGCGCGCCGCGGGTGAGGTCGCGCCCGGCCGCGACCAGGGCCGCACGCAGGAGCGCCGCGGCCGCCCGCGCCAGGCGGTCGGGTGCCGGCGCGGGATCGACGCCGGGGCCCGCGCTCGGATCCGTCAGGACGAGCCGGATCCCGCCCCGCGCCAGGGCGGGCAGCACCGCGCCGATCTCCGGCCCGATGGCGTGGACCCGCGTGCCGGGCCGCAGCAGCCCGACGAGGTCGCGCCAGCGGGCCGGGGCGACGAGCACGATCAGCTCGAGGGGAAGCGGCTTGTCGAGGCGGTCGGGATCGAGGATCGGGCGGGCGGTCGATCCGGGCAGGAGGGCCCTGCCCGCGGCATCGGCGAGGACCGCGACGTCGCTTGGAGCGCCGGACAGGAGGGCCTCCGCCTGGTCGCGGCGCGACGGCATCAGGCTGCGGACCTCGTCGGCGCGGAGGTCGTCGCCGATCGGGGCGAGCGGGAAGAGCAGCGGCAGGCCGCCATCCTGGTGGCACGCGGCGAGGTCGGTCGCGAAGACGAGGGCGAGGAGGCCGCCTGCCGCGATCTCCGCCGCGTCCCGGACCGGCACCAGCTCGACGCCTCGCCCGTGGACGCGCAAGGCCTCGCCGGCCCCTCCGTCGAGGGCGGCACGCAAGGACGCGATCAGGCGCGGGCCCGATGCGGCGTCGACGCCGAGGCGGATCCGGTCGGGCTCGACGCCGCGGCGCTCGCTCGCCTCCAGGCTTTCGAGGTGGCGCCACAGGGCACCCGCCTCGTCCCGCCCGAGGGGGTAGCGCGGCATCAGGGCCTGGAGCCGCGCTACCCCCTCGGGCGGGACGAGGCGGGGGCCCTGTGGCGCCACCTCGAAAACCTGGAGGCGAGCGAGCGCCGCGGCGTCGACGCCGCATCGGGCCCGCGCCCGATTGCGTCCTTGCGTGCCGCCCTCGACGGAGGGGGCGGCGAGGGCCTGCGCGTCCACGGGCGAGGCGGCGGGCTGGGGCCGGTCCGGGACGCGGCGGAGATCGCGGCAGGCG
>NZ_LABZ01000324.1 GCF_001043955.1 Methylobacterium tarhaniae
GGCCGCCGGCACGATCGGCACCCGCGCTTGGCCGACCGCGAAGCCGCGGCCGGTCTCGGCGAGCCAGGCCGTGACGCCGGAGGCGGCATCCAGCCCGAAGACCGAGCCGCCGGACAATACGAGGGCATCGACCCCCTGCACCGTGCGCTCCGGATCGAGGAGGTCGGTCTCCCGCGTGCCGGGCCCGCCGCCGCGGATATCGACCGCCGCCACCGTAGGGGAGTCGAAGACGATCGCGGTGACGCCGGAGAGCGCCTTGGGATCGTCGGCGTGGCCGACGCGGATCCCCGCGATGTCGGTGAGGCTGCCGCTCACCGCGGCTCGGCCCGGCGGACCAGATCGGCCACAGCCGCTTCCTCCGCCGCCGAGAGCGCCCGCGGCGGTGCCGGCCTGCGCCGGCGCGCGGCGGCCCACAGGGCGAGGCCGCCGAGGCCGACCACCAGCACCGGCGTGAGCCAGAGCACGGCGGTGTGCCAGGCGACCACCGGGCGCAGCAGCACGAACTCGCCGTAGCGCTGCACCACGTAATCGACCACCGCATTGTCGCTGTCGCCCTGGCGCAGGCGCTCGCGCACGATCAGCCGCAGGTCGCGGGCGAGCGGCGCGTCGGAATCGTCGATCGACTGGTTCTGGCAGACGAGGCAGCGCAGGCCGGCCGAGATCGACCGGGCCCGCGATTCCAGGCCCGGATCCTTCATCACCTCCTCCGGCTGCACCGCGCCGGCGGCGACCGGCATGAGGAGCGCGAGGGCGACGAGGGCGGAGCGCAACGAACGCATGGGGCTACCGAGTGTCCTACTCTGCGGGGACCGAGTGGGGCGGCACTGGCCCGGCCGCGTCGCGGATGGCCGGCCGCAGGGCCGGGGCGCCGACGCGGAAGCGCCGGTCGGTCAGGGAGAGGCCCCCGCCGAGCGCCATCACCACGGCGCCGAGCCAGATCAGCAGCACCAGGGGCTTGTAGTAGAGGCGAATGCCGACGCTGCCGTCGGTCCCGGTCTCGCCGACGCTGGCATAGACCTGGCTCACCCCGATCGTCAGGAGCCCCGCCTCGCTCACCGACATGTTGCGCGAGGCGTAGAAGCGCTTGCCCGGCTCGATCACGCCGACCGGCGCGCCGCCCTCGCGGATGGTCAGGTGGGCCACGGTCTCGGTGTAGTTCGGCCCGGTGCGGGGCAGGACGCCCTCCAGCACGGCGACGTAGGGGCCGGCGCGCAGCTCTCCCCCGCGCTGGATCGTGGCGAGGGATTCGACGCTCCAGGCCTGCGCGGCGATGCCGATCACCGTGACGCCGACGCCGGCATGCGCGAGAGCCGTGCCCCAGGCCGAGCGCGGCAGGCCGGCGGCGCGGCGCAGCGACAGACCGAGCGTCTTTCCCTTGGCCCGGGTGACGATCTCGAAGGCGGCGCCGATCACCAGGTAGGCGCCGAGCCCGATGCCGAGCGGCGCTCCCACCGGCCCGCCCCAGGTGACCGCGATGGCGACGAGCGTGATGGCGAGGGCCAGCGCGAAGCCGATGAACAGCCGCTGGCTCGCGGCCGCGAGGTCGCCGCGCTTCCAGGCCAGCGTCTGGCCGAACGGCACCACGAGGAGCAGCGGCACCGCGAGCGGCACGAAGGTCAGGTTGAAGAACGGCGCCCCGACCGAGATCTTCTCCCCGGTCAGCGATTCCAGCGCCAGCGGATAGAGCGTGCCGACGAGCACCGTGGCGCAGGCCGCCGACAGGAACAGGTTGTTCATCACCAGCGCGCCCTCCCGCGAGATCGGCGCGAACAGGCCGCCCTGGCGCAGGGTCGGCGCGCGCCAGGCGTAGAGCGCCAGCGAGCCGCCGATGAACAGGACCAGGATGCCGAGGATGAAGGTGCCGCGGGTCGGATCGGTCGCGAAGGTGTGGACCGAGGTGAGCACGCCGGAGCGCACCAGGAAGGTGCCCAGCAGCGACAGCGAGAAGGTCAGGATGGCCAGCAGCACCGTCCACACCTTGAGCGCGTCGCGCTTCTCCATGACGACGGTGGAGTGGACGAGGGCCGTGCCGGCGAGCCAGGGCATCAGCGAGGCGTTCTCGACCGGGTCCCAGAACCACCAGCCGCCCCAGCCGAGCTCGTAATAGGCCCAGTACGACCCCATGGCGATGCCGACGGTGAGGAAGCACCAGGCCGCGAGCGTCCAGGGCCGCACCGCCCGCGCCCAGGCGGCGTCGATCCGGCCCTCGATCAAGGCCGCGATGGCGAAGGCGAAGGTGATCGAGAAGCCGACATAGCCGAGATAGAGCAGCGGCGGATGGATCGCGAGGCCGGGATCCTGGAGGAGGGGATTGAGGTCGCGACCCTCGACCGGGGCCGGGTTGAGCCGGTTGAACGGGTTCGAGGTGACCAGGATGAAGAGCAGGAACACCGCCGTGATCGCGGCCTGCACGCCGAGCGTGTTGGCGCGCAAGGTCGGCGGGACGGAGTTGCGGGCGAGCGCCACCACGGCGCCGAACAAAGCCAGGATCAGCACCCAGAGCAGCATCGAGCCCTCGTGGTTCCCCCAGACGCCGGAGATCTTGTAGATCAGCGGCTTCATCGAGTGGGAGTTCTCGACGACGTTCTGGACCGAGAAGTCCGAGGTGACGTGGGCGTAGGTCAGCGCCCCGAACGCGAAGGCGATGCACGCGAAGGTGGCGAGCGCCGCCGGCTCGGTGACGCCGCGCAGGACCGGGTCGCCGGTGCGGCCCGCCCAGATCGGCATCACCATCTGCGTCAGCGACAGGGCGAGCGCCAGGGCGAGGGCGTAGTGACCAACCTCGATCAGCAACGGGGCGACCTTTCGGTGAGCGTTTGAGTCCATCGGGACGGGAGATCGGCCGATGGCTCTCCCGGCCCGGCGTCCTGCCGCGGCGGATCGCGGGCGTCATCGTAGTCCGCTTCGTCTCCCGCGCCGCCAAGACCTTCCGCCGCACGGGGCGGCGCTACTGGACGGCGGTGCGGGAGACGGGCTCGGCCTGGCCTTGCGCGGACGAACCTTGCGCGGACGAGCCTTGAACGGGCTTGCCGGCGCCTTCCTGCCAGCGCCCCTGAGCCTTGAGGGCGTCGGCGACCTCGCGGGGCATGTAGGTCTCGTCGTGCTTGGCCAGCACCGTGTCGGCGCGGAACGTCCCGTCGGGCTCCAGCACGCCTTCGGTCACCACGCCCTGCCCCTCGCGGAAGAGGTCGGGCAGGAGGCCGCGGTAGCGCACCTGCACGGTCGAGCCGGTATCGGTCACGGCGAAC
>NZ_LABZ01000325.1 GCF_001043955.1 Methylobacterium tarhaniae
GACCGGCTCGGGCTCGACCCCTTCGCGATCCGCGAGCGCAACGTCATCCCGGACGATGCCTATCCGTGCGCCGGTGCCTCGGGCATCAAGCTCGAACGGCTCTCGCACCAGGCGGCCTTGGCGAAGCTGAAGGCGATGATGGGCTACGATGCCCTGCGGGCCGAGCAGGCGGAGTTGCGCGCCCGCGGCATCCACCGCGGCATCGGGCTCGCCGCCTTCATCGAGATCACCAACCCCTCCGCGGCGTTCTACGGCGTCGGCGGCGCGCGCATCTCCTCGCAGGACGGATGCACGATCCGCCTCGACCCCCAGGGCGGCGTGGTGGCCTCGGTCAGCGTCACCGAGCAGGGCCAGGGCACCGAGGGCATCATCGCGCAGGTCGTCGCGACCGCTGTCGGCGTGCCGATCGGGCAGGTCCGGGTGATCTCCGGGGACACCCAGACGACGCCCTATGGCGGCGGCACCTGGGCGTCGCGCGGCGCCGGCATCGGCGGCGAGGCGGCCTGGCAGGCCGGCAAGGCGCTGCGCGCCAACGTCGTGGCGGGGGGGGGGGGCCCCCCTCCGACCCCACCCGCGGGGCCCGCCGGGGGGGGGGGGGCGGGGGGGGCTGGGGGGGCCGGGGCCGCGGCCGGTTCTTTTTACAAACTGTGGGTGCCCGCAGAGATAAAAGGGGTGAAGAGTTGGGGAGAGCGTGTGTT
>NZ_LABZ01000326.1 GCF_001043955.1 Methylobacterium tarhaniae
GGTCGGGGTGGTGGTGGTGTAATGGCTGCCGCTGGTCACGCGCGGGGCGGCCGGGGGGATCGCGTCCACGGTCAGGCTGATGGAGTTCGCATCGGCCGATTTGTTGCCGGCGGCGTCGATGGCGTGGGCGGAGATAGTGTGGACGCCGTCGATCAGGGCGCTGGGCACCTCGACAGAGAAGGTGCCCGTATTGCTCGCCGTGGTGGCGCGAAACGGGTTGCCGTCGATGAGGAGGATGATTTCGCTGCCGGCCTCGGCGGTGCCGCTGATGGTCGGGGTGCTGTCGTTGGTCAGCGTGCCGTCGACCGGGGCGGTGATGACCGGGGCGTCGGGAGCGATGGTATCGACCGCGACGGACAGGCCTGTCGTGGTGAGGCTCGACGGATCGAGCAGGGCCCGGGTCGGCAGCGTGCTCAGGAGAACCGTGACGCCGCTGTCACCCGTGTTGCTGGCGAGGAGATCGGGCCGTCCATCCGCGTTCAGGTCGAGCACGGTGAGCGCATAGGGCGTTTGGCCCGCCATGTAAGACGCGGCGGCCTGGAAGGTGCCGTCGCCGTTGCCGAGCAGAACCGAGATGTCGTTGCTCGACCGATTGGCCGTGACGAGGTCGAGCTTGCCGTCCTGGTCGATGTCCACCGCCACGACGGCGCCGGGGCGTTTTCCGACGGCGAAGTCGGCCTTCGCCTGGAAGGTGCCGTCGCCGTTGCCCAGCAGGACCGAGACGGAGTCATCTCGTCTGTTCGCGACGACGAGGTCGCGCGTGCCGTCGCCATTCACGTCCATGGCTGTCACGGATCTGGGAGCGGCTCCCACGGCGAAGTCGACCCTCGTCTGGAAGGTGCCGTCGCCGTTGCCGAGCAGGACCGAGACGGTGGTTCCGTCGCCGTCGTCGGTGTTGGTCGTCACGAGGTCGACCTTGCCGTCCCCGTTCAGGTCTGCTGCCGCCAGGGTGGTCGGGTATGCGCCCGTCCTGAAATCGTTGTTGGCCTTGAAGGTGCCGTTGCCGTTGCCCAGCAGGACCGAGACGGTGTCACCGTCCTGGTTGACGACGAGAAGGTCGCGCTTCCCGTCGCCGGTCACGTCGATGGCCGTCACGGCGGAGGGATTGTCTCCCACCGGGAGGTCGACCTTCGTCTGGAAGGTGCCGTCGCCGTTGCCCAGCAGGACCGAGACGGATTCGCCGGTCGCGTTGGCGACGAGAAGGTCGAGCTTGCCGTCTCCGTTCAGGTCCGCCGCCGCGACGGCGACCGGACCGTCTCCGACCGTGTGCTTGGTCTCGGCGCCGAAGGTGCCGTCGCCGTTGCCGAGCCTGACCGAGACCGTGCCGCCGATGTAGCCGGTGGTCATGAGGTCGAGCTTGCCGTCGCCGTCGATGTCCGCCGCCTCAACGGAATAGCTGAGATCCGTCCCGTCGTAGAAGGACGCCTGGTACCCGTCCGGCGTGGCATGCTCGACGATGGCGCCGGCCAGGGCGAGGCTGCTCGCCTTCAGGTCGGCGGTGTCGTCCCCGACCTGCACCGTATAGGTGAATTGCAGCCCTGACGCGTCGAACCCGGTATAGCTGGCGGTCGCGCCGTTGCTGAGCGTGAGGCTCGGCAGCGCGCCGCCCTGCGCCAGGGTCACGCCGGTGACGGTCTGGGCCGTGGCCAGGGTGATGGCCAGGCTGTCGCCGGCCTTGAGCGGGCCGCTGCCGGGCTGCGGGCGCGTGATGCTCGCGCCGGTGAAGCCGAA
>NZ_LABZ01000327.1 GCF_001043955.1 Methylobacterium tarhaniae
GCCGACCAGCAGCGCCTCGCCGGCGGTGACCATGCTGCTGAGATACGCGTTGATGGTCGCCGGTGCCGCATCGGGCAGCGCACGCAGGATTTGCGGCTGCGACAGGCCCTGCGGCCCGGCCCCGTCGATCAGCGCCTTCAGGCGCCCCTTGGTCGAGTTCGCCCGCGGCCCCCGCGGTCCGCGGCGCCCGCTCGCGCGCGGCTCGCCCCGGTCCGCGCCGGAAGCCGGACCGGCAGATGGCAGCGACAGGCCGAGCTCCTCGATCGGCGTATCCTCGATGATCGCCCGGAGCGCGTTCTCGGCGAGCCGGAGCTTGGCCAGCTCCGCCCCGATGCGCTCGTATTCGGCCTCGAGCGCCGCCCTGCGTTCGCTCACATCAGCCAAGGCTTTCATGAGCGCATCATTCCCCGACATTGCCCCTCCAGAGAAACTGGGCATGGGCTCCTTGCATAGGCCGAGTGCATCGTCAACGAAGACGCCACGGATGTGGGTGGATCGCGCCGACGCCCGCAGTCAGGAAGGCCGGAGGCGACGCGCCGAGTTGGACGACGACCAGACCAGGGGATCGATGCCGCAGATCAAGACCCGGCATCGGCCGGAAAGCCCGGACCTTCGACATCCATCCGTCGCGAGAACCAATAGAGATGCCGGCAGCAGGAAGTAGAGTGGTGAGCGCGCTGGGACTCGAACCCAGGACCTACAGATTAAAAGTCCGTTGCTCTACCAGCTGAGCTACGCGCCCGCTCCCGGGGATGACGGCGCGGCGCTGGTGGGCCGGCCCAGGTCCTGTTCGGAGCAGAGGCGGACATAGGGGGTTGACGCGGCCGGGTCAACCGGGAGACCACGGCCGCCAACAGAAGCCCGCGTCCCGATGCCCTCCGAACCCCCACAGCCTCTCGATTCCGCCGCGACGTCCTCCGCCGCGGATTGGCGACATTTCGCCGGGCTGCTCGTCGGTGCGGCCGGGCTCCTGGGGCTGCTCGTGCTCGCCTTCGTGACCATCCTCGATCCCTACGGCCTGCGCGCCGCGCCGGGTCGGCGGTCCGGGCCGATCATGGATCTCAACCAGCGCTTCATGTACCCGCAGGTGGTACGCGGCGGCGCCTACGACTCGGCCGTGTTCGGCACCTCCACCGCCCGCCTCCTCGACCCTCACGGACTCGACCGGGCCTTCGGCGGCCGCTTCGCCAACCTCGCCATGAACGCGGCGACGCCCTGGGAGCAGACCCAGCTCGCCCGGCTCTTCCTGACGCGGGCGCCCGCG
>NZ_LABZ01000328.1 GCF_001043955.1 Methylobacterium tarhaniae
GGCTGGAGCGGGAGGCCGCCCGCGCCGCCGTCGCGGGTGACCGCCGGCACGTCGCGGAGCGCCCGGTACTGCTCCTGGCGCCGGGCCCGCAGGCGCGCCTTCTCGGCATAGGCCGCCTCGATCTCCGGCCCGGGCCGAATCTGGATCTCGCCGGTCCCGCCATCGACGATGATCGCGTCCCCGGTCTCGACGAGGGCGGTGGCGTTGGCCACCTCGCCCACCGCCGGGATGCCCAGCGCCCGCGCCACGATGGCGATGTGGCTCGTCGGCCCGCCCTCCTCCAGCACCACGCCGCGCAGGCGGGCGCGGTCGTAGTCGAGGAGTGCCGCCGGGCCCATCGAGCGCGCCACCAGGATGGCGTTCTCGGGCATCGCGTCCGGCCCGACGGTCGGGCGGCCAACGAGCTGGCGCAGAAGGCGGTTGGCGAGGTCGTCGAGGTCGTGCAGGCGCTCGCGCAGATACGGGTCGCTCTGGCGCAGCATCCGGGCGCGGTTGTCGGATTGCACCCGCTCCACCGCAGCTTCCGCCGTGAGACCGGACAGCACCGCCTCGCGCATCCGCCGCAACCAGCCCTGGTCGTGGGCAAACATCCTGACGGTCTCGAGCACCTCGCGGTGCTCGCCCGCCCCCGCCACGTCGCCG
>NZ_LABZ01000329.1 GCF_001043955.1 Methylobacterium tarhaniae
CGGGCCGGCAGGGTGTCTTCGACGACCTTGACGATCGAGGGCGCGTCGAGCCCGGCTTCCGCGTACATCCGCTCCGGCGTGTCGTGGTCCTGGTAGCTGTCCGGCAGCGTCAGGGTCCGCACCCGCACCTTGCCCTCGTCCAGCGCACCGCGCGACGACAACAGGTGCAGCACCATCGCCCCGAAGCCGCCCACGGACCCCTCTTCCAGCGTCACCAGAACCTCGTGGCTCGACGCCAGGTCCAGGATCAGCGCCTCGTCCAGAGGCTTGGCGAACCGCGCATCCGCCACCGTCACGCCGATCCCCGCCGCCTCCAGGCGCTCCGCCGCCTTCAGCGCCTCCGCCAGACGCGTGCCCAGGCTCAAGAGCGCCACCCGCGCCCCCTCCGGCCGGCGGATCACCCGGCCCTTGCCGATCGCCAGCACCTCGCCCCGCTCCGGCAGCTCGACGCCGACGCCCTCGCCCCGCGGATAGCGGAACGCGATCGGTCCCGTGTCGTGCGCGTGGGCCGTCGCCACCATGTGCACCAGCTCGGCCTCGTCCGAGGCCGCCATCACCGTCATGTTCGGCAGGCAGCACAGGTAAGCCAGGTCGAAGGCGCCCGCATGCGTCGCCCCGTCCGCCCCCACCAGACCGGCCCGGTCGAGGGCGAAGCGCACGGGCAGGTTCTGCAACGCCACGTCGTGCACCAGCTGGTCGTAGCCGCGCTGCAGGAACGTCGAGTAGATCGCGCAGAACGGCTTGAACCCCTCCGTCGCCAGGCCCGCCGCGAAGGTCACCGCGTGCTGCTCGGCGATGCCGACGTCGAAGGTCCGCTCCGGATGCGCCTTGGAGAACAGGTCGACGCCGGTGCCCGAGGGCATCGCGGCGGTGATCGCCACCACCTTGTCGTCGGCATCCGCCGCCTTGATCAGGCTCTCGCCGAACACCCGCGTGTAGGCCGGCGCATTGGGCTTGGCCTTGGTCTGCTTGCCCGAGACCACATCGAACTTCACCACCGCGTGGCCGCGGTCGGCGGCGGCCTCGGCCGGTGCGTAGCCCTTGCCCTTCTGGGTCACGACATGGACCAGCACCGGGCCTTCCGGCGCGTCGCGCACGTTCTTGAGCACGGGCAGCAGGTGGTCGAGGTTGTGGCCGTCGATCGGGCCGACATAGTGGAAGCCGAGTTCCTCGAACATCGTGCCGCCGCCGGCCAGGATGCCGCGGGCATATTCCTCGGCCCGGGCCGCGGTGTCGTAGATCGCCTTCGGCAGCAGGCGGCCGAACTGCTTGGCGGTGTCGCGCAACGACCGGTAGGTGTCGCCCGAGACGAGGCGGGCGAGGTAGGACGACATGGCGCCGACGGGGGGCGCGATCGACATGTCGTTGTCGTTGAGGATGACGACGAGGCGCGACTTGAGCGCGCCGGCATTGTTCATCGCCTCGTAGGCCATGCCGGCCGAGATCGAGCCGTCGCCGATCACCGCGACCACGTTGCGGCGCGGCGGCGTCTCGCCGCGGGCGCGTGCCGCGGCGTCCGACAGGTCGCGGCCGATGGCCATGCCGAGGCCGGCGGAGATGGAGGTGGAGGAGTGGGCGGCGCCGAAGGGATCGTAGGGGCTCTCGGAGCGCTTGGTGAAGCCCGAGAGGCCGCCGCCCTGGCGCAGGGTGCGGATGCGGTCGCGGCGTCCGGTGAGGATCTTGTGGGGGTAGGCCTGGTGGCCGACATCCCAGATCAGGCGGTCGTCGGGAGTGTTGAAGACGTAGTGGAGGGCGACGGTGAGCTCGACGACGCCGAGGCCCGCGCCGAGATGGCCGCCGGTGACGGAGACGGCGTCGATGGTCTCGGCGCGCAGCTCCGCGGCGAGCTGGGCGAGATCGCTCTCGGGCAGCTGGCGAAGGTCCGCGGGCTCGCGGACGCGGTCGAGGAGGGGAAG
>NZ_LABZ01000033.1 GCF_001043955.1 Methylobacterium tarhaniae
CCCGACCTTCGGTTTACAAAACCGCTGCACTACCGCTGTGCTACACCGGCGAGAGCCCGCAAGCCCTTGATACGCAAACACGAGCCGTCCGTCACGGGCGGGCCTTTAGACCTCCTGGCCGTTCTCGCGTCAAGGCGAAATCCGGCACCGTCCTGCCGGTGCGAGGCCCGCCCTCTCGCCCCTCTCCGGTCCCTTCCGTCAGCCGGGCTGCGACTGCAGGAACGCGACCGGGTCGGGCTCGGCCCCTGTGACGACCGCGGCGGGTCGGCCGGTCCGGGGACAGCACGGAGCAGGGTCGCCTCCCGACTGCCGATCAGGCGGGCGACGGCGTCGGGCCGCCTCTCCTGCAACGGCCCGATCATGGCGACGACGCCGGCACTCTCCGGGCCCTTGCCGATGTCGTCGCCGACAGTGAAATCGGGACGAACGCGCAGGTACGACCGTCGATTCGATTTCTGATTGCGATGTCGACGACCGGAAACAACCAGATACGAAGGCCCGACGAGGCCGATTGATTTCGTGCCGGGTCGAGGGAATTCTCGCCCCGACGTGGCGCCGTTGCGAATCGACCGAGCGATCTATGTCCGAAGATGGGGGGACGGCCCGACGCGAGGCAGGTCTGCGATTCTCGTCCGACGCGGAGACGCCCTCTGGCCAGGACGGGTTCGAGGCATATCACGACCTCTACGCGATGGTGGCGGATGCGGTGCGGCTCCGCGACAGCTTCGCGGTCGAGGTCACGGCCGAGCGCCTCGACGGCATGATCCTGTTCGACCGCAGGATGCAGGGCGTCGCGCATGTCCGCTCGCCCCGGCGGGTCCTGCGCAACGGCTTCGACCATTTCACGGCCCAGCTCGTCCTCGAGGGCGCCCTGGCGGTCGGCACGCCGGAGGGCAGCCGGAGCGTCGGACCCGGCGAGATCGCCCTCATCGACATGAGCCGGCCGATGGAGACGCGGGCGGACCGGGCCCGGGTGCTCACGCTCTCGATCCCCCGCAGCGAGATCGAGGCGGCTCTGCCCGAGCCGGGGCGGCTGCACGGCGCCGTCGTGCCGCAGGATCGCGCGCGCCTCCTCTCCCTCTTCCTCGGGTCCGTTCTCGACGAGCTGCATCGCCACGGTCCCGGAGACCGCGCGCGCCTCGCCCGGGCGACCTCGGAGCTCCTGGCGCTCACGCTCGCCGGCCAGACCTTGTCCGGTCCCGATCTCGCGGGGCCATCCGGGGCGGGGAGCGAGGCCGTGCGGATGGCCGCTGCGGCCGCGTGCCGCCGGCGGGCGCGCCACTACATCGACGCTCACCTCTCCGCCACGCCGGAGGAGGTGGCCAGGGTCGTCGGCGTCTCGCGCTCGGTGCTCTACCGTGCCTTCGAGCCGAGCGGCGGCGTCGCCCGCATCATCCGCGCCCGGCGCCTCGCGCGGCTGCGCACCCTGCTGTCCCGGCCCGACGAGACCGGCCGGATCGCGGACCTGGCCCATGCCTGCGGCTTCTCGAGCGAGTCCGATTGCAGCCGGGCCTTCAAGGCGGCCTACGGCGTGTCACCGAGCGAGTACCGCCGCCTCGACGGCGAGGGGGAGCGGGACGCCTTCACCCCCGAATCCCTCGCCGCCTGGTGGAACGCCCTGCGTTGAGCCGGGTGAGGCCGTCGCGTCTTTGCTGCGATGCAACAAAGCGTCGCGGCCTTGATCGTCGTCCAGTCCTGGCACGCGAATCGCTGGGGTTCCCCGGCAGAGGTGCCCCCCGGCCAGGACCTCCGCCCGACCCGCGTCGCGAACGGCCGATGGAGGTGGCATGGCCGATTTCCTCACCGTCGCCCTGGTCTGCGCCAGTACCCTGGCGGCGCCGGATTGCTCCCGCGAGACGGCGCTCGACGTGGCGATCGCACCGGCGCCCACGCCCATCACCTGCCTCATGCAGGGCGAGACGCTGGCGGCCCGGAGCGGCTTCTCGCGCGGACGCGAGACCTACCTGAAGGTCGCCTGCGAGCGGCGGAGGACCGCCGCGCTCCGCCCGGAGGTCGAGGCCCGGTAGCAGGCGGGGGATGGATGGATCGGCCGCGCCGGTCTATGGCCTCCTCTTCCGTTGCGCCTGGGCTCGCGCGAGCCCACCTGCGCGGGACGCGTCGCCCGGACGCGCGCTTGAAGAGGAGCGTCGCCCCCGCCCCATGCAGATCGAAGCCGTTCCGCCGCAGACCCATCTACCGCCCCTCGCCAAGCTCGCCCTGGAGCTGGGCCCGCTCGGGGTGTTCTTCTTCGGGAACGCCTATGCCGAGAAGTTCGGCTTTCCCGGCGACCAGCGCCTGTTCGTGGCGACCGGGCTGTTCATCGTCGCGACCCTGGTGGCGCTCGCGGTCCATTACGTCTGGGTGCGGCGGCTGCCGATCATGCCGCTCGTCTCCGGCGTCGTCGTGGTGGTGTTCGGCGGCCTGACGCTGCTCCTGCGCGACGAGCTGTTCATCAAGCTCAAGCCGACCATCGTGAACAGCCTGTTCGGGGCGGTGCTGCTCGGCGGCCTCGCCTTCGGCCGGCCGCTGCTCGCCCTCGTCCTCGACAGCGTGTTCGACCTTACGCAGGAGGGCTGGCGCAAGCTCACCTTCCGCTGGGGCCTGTTCTTCTTCTTCCTCGCGGCGGTGAACGAGGTGGTGTGGCGCACCCAGACCACGGATTTCTGGGTCAGCTTCAAGGTGTTCGGCATCATGCCGCTCACCATCGCCTTCGCCCTCGCCCAGACCCCGCTGCTCCTGCGCCACGAGCGCAAGAAGGACGAGTCCAAGTCGGACCCGGCATAACGGTCCGGACCAGGCACGGACGGGGCGCGGTGACGCAGCCGGAACGGGGACGGGGTATCGGCGATTCACCTCGTCATGATCGCAGCGCCCCCCGAGAACGCCCTGACCGAGAAGGCCTTGGCCATCCACCGCCGGCTGTGCGGGGTCTATGGCTGCCCGATCCCCTATTTCCACGACCTCGACCCGGTGAGCGAGCTGATCTCCTCGCTCCTCTCCCACCGCACCCGCAACGCGGATTCGGGGCGCGCCTTCAAGGCCCTGCGGGCGCGCTTCAACGACTGGGATTCGCTGATCGAGGCACCGACCGACGAGGTGCAGGCGCTGATTTCCGGCGTGACCTGGCCGGAATTGAAGGCGCCGCGGATCCAGGCCGTGCTGCGGGCGGTGCGGGAGCGCGCCGGAAGCCTCGATCTGGCTTTCCTCCGCGACCTGCCGGTGCCGGAGGCGCGGGCCTGGCTCGAGGCGATCCCGGGCGTCGGGCCGAAGACCAGCGCGGCGGTGCTCTCGTTCAGCGGCCTGCGGATGCCGGCCCTGCCGGTCGACAGCCACCACCATCGCGTCGCCCAGCGCACCGGCCTGATCGGGGCGAAGGTCGATGTCGGGCCCGCCCACGCGATCCTGCGCGCGCAGCTGCCGGCCGACTGGGACGCACAGAAGCTCTACGACAATCACGAGGTCTTGATGCTGCACGGGCAGCGCTGCTGCTTTTACCGCAACCCGGCCTGCGGGGGTTGCGCCGTGCTCGATCTCTGCCCCACCGGCCAGGCCCGGACGGGCGCCCGCGCAACACGCGAGAGCGCCGCGCTGCACCCCTGATTCCACGCGCTTGACCCCCCTTCCGGAACGGTCCAGAACGCCGCGCCCGCGGGATTGTGACAGCCCTCGGCCAAGGGACCGACCCAAGGGACGACGATCACGATGCCCGCGTTCAAGGAACTGGTCTTCTCCGGCGTCCAGCCGACCGGAAACCTGCACCTCGGCAACTATCTCGGCGCGATCAAGCGCTTCGTCGCCATGCAGGCGCAGTTCGAGTGCCTGTACTGCGTCGTCGACCTGCACGCGATCACGGTCTGGCAGGACCCGGCCGAGCTGACGCGGCAGATCCGCGAGGTCACCGCGGCCTTCCTGGCGGCGGGCATCGATCCGGCCCGCTCGGTGGTGTTCAACCAGAGCCAGGTGCCGCAGCACGCGGAACTGGCCTGGATCTTCAACTGCGTCGCCCGCCTCGGCTGGCTCAACCGCATGACCCAGTTCAAGGAGAAGGCCGGCAAGGACCGCGAGAACGCGAGCGTCGGCCTCTACGATTATCCGGTGCTGATGGCGGCCGACATCCTGGCCTACCGCGCCACCCATGTGCCGGTGGGCGAGGACCAGAAGCAACATCTCGAGCTGACCCGCGACATCGCCCAGAAGTTCAACAACGACTTCGCCGGTGCGATTCAGGAGCAGGGCCACGGCGAGGCGTTCTTTCCGATCACCGAGCCGCTGATCGGCGGGCCGGCCGCCCGGGTGATGTCCCTCCGCGACGGCACCAAGAAGATGTCGAAGTCGGACCCGTCCGACTATTCGCGGATCAACCTGACCGACGATTCCGACGCCATCGCCACGAAGGTCCGCAAGGCCAAGACCGACGCCGAGCCCCTCCCCTCCGAGATTGCCGGCCTCGAGAAGCGCCCGGAGGCCGACAACCTGGTGGGCATCTTCGCGGCGCTCAACGATGCGAGCCGCGAGGACGTGCTGCGCGAGTATGGCGGCGCCCAGTTCTCGGCCTTCAAGGGTGCGCTGGTCGATCTCGCGGTCGCCAAGCTCGGCCCGATCGGCGCCGAGATGAAGCGCCTCGTCGCCGATCCGGGCCATATCGACGCGGTCCTGGCCGACGGCGCGGCCCGCGCCGAGGCGATCGCCGCCCCCAACATCGCCGCCGTCAAGGACATCGTCGGCTTCGTGCGCCGGCGCTGAGAACCGGTTCATCGGTCTCGCCGCAAGACTGTCCGCTCCCGATCGGTCCGGGGCCGCGCAAGCGGATCCCGGAGCGACGCGGGGGATCATGCCGGCCGGAAAGGCGGCGCAGGCCTGTGCGCGGTTGGCGGCAACGACGGCAACGTTTGCCGAAAATCAGACGAGGAACGCGATCCGACGTCAAGTATCGGACAGTTCATCCTGCCATCGTGCGGCTAAATCTCCCGCATGGCGCGGCCGAATGGTTCGCCGCGGGAAATCGATACCGTGCGCACCACGACTGCGCGCAGCCATGCACAGTCTCTCTCACATCTTGCCGCTGGCTTTCAGCCGTGTCAGTCGCGACACGGCCCGCTCGGCCGAATCATCCCGCTGCATCTCCTGCTCCCACTCTTCGATCATCGTCGGCCGAGAGCGCATCTTTTGCCGCAGGTTTTCTATCTCGTCGCGCAGGACGGTGTTGCGCGGAGCCGTTTCGTGCTTCGGAGGCGAAGGTGATTTGCGGGGGCTGGACATGCCGGGCATGCTCTGACGGCGTCATTAACAGGTAGTAAATTTCTGTCAGATCCAGCTTTCGCGCGGGCTCCGCTCACCCGATGGTGATGGGCGGCCTTGAAGCGCGGACCGCAGGGCCGATAACCCGGGGCGACACGAATCCAATCCGGGAGGCGGCCCGCATGGCGATCCAGGCCCTCATCTTCGACGTCTTCGGCACCCTGCTCGACTGGCACGGCGGCGTCGCCCGGGAGGCGGGGCGGATCCTGGCGCCGTTCCGGCCCGATCTCGACGGCGCCGCCTTCGCGCGGGCCTGGCGCGACCGCTACCAACCCGGCATGGAGCCGATCCGCCAAGGCGCCCGCACATACACCGACCTCGATACGCTCCATGCCGAGAGCCTGGAGAGCGTGCTGGCCGGCCTCACCCTCGGCGAGGCGGTGCCGGCCGAAGCGCGCCACGAGCTGGTCCTCGCCTGGCACCGGCTCGATGCGTGGCCGGAAGTGCCGGACGCGCTCGCCCGTTTGCGCGGGAAGTACCTGCTCGCGCCCTGCTCGAACGCCCATGTGCGGCTCGCCATCGCGCATGCCCGCCGCAACCGCCTGCCCTGGGACGCGGTGCTCGGGGCCGAGTTCGCCCAGGACTACAAGCCGAAGCCCGCCGTGTATCTGCGCGCCGTCGAGGCCCTGCGTCTTCAGCCGGCTGAGGTGATGATGGTGGCGGCCCATTCCTCCGACCTCGCGGCGGCCGCCGCCTGCGGGCTCGCCACCGCGCACATCGCCCGCCCCGACGAGAGCGGACCGGGCACCGGCGAGCCGGCGCCCCTGGTGCCGGTGGATGTTGCGGCGTCCGACCTCGCCGACCTCGCCCGCCAGCTCGGCTGCTGAGTGGCCTTGCGATCGTTGACGGCCGCGCCGCGATAAGCCGGCGTCCCACTCACGACTTCAGGACGAGGTCGTGAGTGGGACGAAGATGGGTTGATCCGCCGGATAAACCTGAAACAAGAAGGCCCGCTTCCCAAAGGAAGCGGGCCTTCATGGTCCTTAGTTCAGCAGGGCCTTCGCCGGCCGGCGCTCGTCGGGGGAAGCCGCCTGGTCGCCGATGAACAGCCCGGCGGGGCCGAGGCGCACCGGCACGGTCTCGCCGTCATGGACGCGGCCGGCAAGGATCTGCTCGGCGAGCGGGTCCTGCACCGCCTTCTGGATCACGCGCTTCAGCGGACGCGCGCCATAGGCCGAGTCGTAGCCCTTCTCGGCGAGCCAGGCGCGGGCGTCGGGCTCGATCTCGAGGGTGATCTTGCGATCCTCCAGGAGCTTCGCCAGGCGCCCGAGCTGGATGTCGACGATCGCCCCCATCTCCTGCCGCTGCAGGCGATGGAACAGGATGATCTCGTCGACCCGGTTCAGGAACTCGGGCCGGAAGTGCGAGCGCACCACGTTCATCACGTCGTCGCGCACCACGTCGGTGTCCTGGCCCTCCGGCTGGTTGACCAGATATTCCGAGCCGAGATTCGACGTCATGACGATGAGCGTATTGCGAAAGTCGACCGTCCGCCCCTGCCCGTCGGTGAGCCTGCCGTCGTCGAGGACCTGCAGCAGGACGTTGAACACGTCCGGATGCGCCTTCTCGATCTCGTCGAACAGCACGACCTGGTAGGGCCGGCGCCGCACGGCCTCGGTCAGCGCGCCACCCTCCTCGTAGCCGACATAGCCCGGAGGCGCACCGATCAGGCGGGCCACCGCGTGCTTCTCCATGTATTCCGACATGTCGATGCGCACGAGGGCCGTGTCGTCGTCGAACAGGAAGCCGGCCAGTGCCTTGGTCAGCTCGGTCTTGCCGACGCCCGTGGGCCCCAGGAACATGAACGAGCCGATCGGCCGGTGCGGGTCCTGCAACCCGGCGCGGGCGCGCCGCACGGCGGTGGCGACCGCCACCACCGCCTCGTGCTGGCCGACGACGCGCTTTCCGAGCGCCGCCTCCATCCCGAGCAGCTTCTCGCGCTCGCCTTCCAGCATCTTGTCGACCGGCACGCCGGTCCAGCGCGACACGACGCCGGCGATATGGCTCGGCGTCACCGCCTCCTCCATCATCCCCGAGCCGTTGCCGCGGGTCCCGTCGGCACCCCGGGCCTCGATCTCGGCGAGCTCGCGCTCCAGCCCCGGGATGATGCCGTAGGCGAGCTCACCGGCCTTCTGGTACTGGCCCTGGCGCTGCGCCGCCGCGAGGTCGTTGCGGGCCCCGTCGAGCTTCGTCTTCAGCTCCGCGGCGCGGCCGAGCTTGTCCTTCTCGGACTTCCAGCGCGCGGTGATCGCGGCCGACTGCTCCTCGAGGTCGCCGAGTTCCTTCTCCAGCCGCATCAGGCGATCGCGGGAGGCGGAATCGGTCTCCTTCTTCAGGGCCTCGGCCTCGATCTTCAGCCGCACGATCTCGCGGTCGATGTTGTCGAGTTCCTCGGGCTTCGAATCGACCTGCATGCGCAGGCGCGAGGCCGCCTCGTCGACGAGGTCGATCGCCTTGTCGGGCAGGAAGCGGTCGGTGATGTAGCGGTTGGACAGGGTCGCGGCCGCGACGAGCGCCGAATCCTGGATCCGCACCTTGTGGTGCTGCTCGTACTTCTCCTTGATGCCGCGCAGGATCGAGACCGTGTCCTCGACGGTCGGCTCCGAGACGAAGACCGGCTGGAAGCGCCGGGCGAGGGCCGCGTCCTTCTCGACGTGCTTGCGGTACTCGTCGAGCGTGGTCGCGCCGACGCAATGCAGCTCGCCGCGGGCCAAAGCAGGCTTGAGCAGGTTCGAGGCGTCCATCGCCCCGTCCGCCTTGCCGGCGCCGACGAGCGTGTGCATCTCGTCGATGAACAGGATGATCTGGCCTTCCGCCGCGGTGACCTCGGAGAGCACGCCCTTCAGCCGCTCCTCGAACTCGCCGCGATACTTCGCACCGGCGATCAGCGCGCCCATGTCGAGGGCGAGCAGCTGCTTGTCGCGAAGCGATTCCGGCACGTCGCCGTTGACGATGCGCAACGCCAGGCCCTCGACGATGGCGGTCTTGCCGACGCCGGGCTCGCCGATCAGCACCGGGTTGTTCTTGGTGCGCCGCGACAGTACCTGGATGGTGCGGCGGATCTCCTCGTCGCGGCCGATCACCGGGTCGAGTTTGCCCTCGCGGGCCGCCTCGGTGAGGTCGCGGGCGTATTTCTTCAGCGCGTCGTAGGCGTTCTCGGCGGTGGCGTTGTCGGCGGTGCGGCCCTTGCGCAAGGCGTTGATGGCGCCGTTGAGCGAGGCCGCGGTGACGCCGGCCTGGCTCAGGATCTTGCCCGCATCCGTGTCCTTCTCGACGGCGAGGGCCAGCAGCAGGCGCTCCACCGTGACGTAGGAATCGCCCGCCTTCTCGGCGGCCTTCTCGGCGGTGTCGAACAGGCGCATCAGCTCGCGGGTCGCCTGCGGCTGCGAGGCGCCGCCCGAGACCTTCGGCTGCTTGGCGAGCCATGCCTCGGTCTGCGCCAGCGCCACCCGCGACTGGCCGCCGGCCCGGTCGATCAGGCCCGCGCACAGGCCCTCGGGGTCGTCGAGCAGCACCTTCAGCACGTGGGCGGGCGCCAGCTGCGGGTGGCCCTCGCGCAGGGCCAGCGCCTGCGCCGCCTGCACGAAGCCCCGCGCCCGCTCGGTATATTTCTCGAAATTCATGCGTTCGCTCCTCCTCGGCCGGCCCTCCCGCCCTCTCACAGAGGCGACGGGGGACCGAAAGGTTGGCCCTCGCGCGTCAGCCGCGCGCCGGGCGCCGGCCCTTCCAGGAAGCCGCCGGCCCTCCCCATGTGGTGTGACATATCGGTAACACAAGGGGCGGTGCCGCGATTTCCCGGACGGCAGGCATGCGGCCGGGAGATGGCTTGACGGCAGCCTTCGCCCGAGGTGGCCAGGTCCGATTCCTAGGGCCTCCGATTTTCAGGGCCCCCGATTTCCGCTACCCACGGGGCATGACGAACGCTGCCCTCACCGTCACCGCCCTCCACCGCTACCCCGTGAAGGGCCTCTCGCCCGAGCCCCTGGCCTCGGCCGTCCTCGAGACCGGCGGCTACTTCCCGGGTGACCGGCTGTTCGCGGTCGAGAACGGACCGAGCGGCTTCGATCCCGCCGCGCCTCGGCATCAGCCCAAGATCAAGTACCTGATGCTGATGCGCAACGAGGCCCTGGCTCGCCTGAGGACGGTCTACGACGACGCCACCGGCGTGCTCACCATCCGCGAGGGCGAGAGCGAGGTGGCGCGCGGCGACCTCGGCACGCCGGCGGGGCGGCTCGCGATCGAGGCGTTCTTCCGCCGCTACATCCCGAAGGAGCTGCGCGGGCCGCCGAAGGTGCTCGCCGCGCGCGCGGGTTACCGCTTCACCGATTCGCCCCGCGGCTTCGTCTCGCTCATCAACCTGGCGAGCGTGGCGGCGGTCGAGGACATGGTCGGAGCGCCGGTGGATCCGCTGCGCTTCCGCGGCAACCTGCACGTCACCGGCCTGCCGGCCTTCGCCGAACTCGACCTCGTCGGGACCGAGCTGACGACGGAGGCGGGGCTGCGCCTGAAGGTGAGCAAGCGCATCGTGCGCTGCGCCGCCACCAACGTCGACCCGGCGACGGGGCAGCGCGACCTCGCGATCCCGGACGCCCTGCAGAAGAATCTCGGCCACGCCGATTGCGGCATCTATGCCGAGGTGGTCTCGGGCGGAGGCATGGGTGTCGGAGATGTGTTGCGGGTGGTGCCGGGCTGAGGCACCGGCGCGCTCACCGCTTCGACGGCAGCCAGTCCGGCTCCGGCTCCTGGCGCGGCAGCACCGCCGCCACGGCGTCGAGGTCGACCGTGTAGCTGTCGGTGAGCAGGCGCCAGAGGTCCTGGCGGCTGGCGGCGCGGTGGCTCAGCGAGGTGACCGTGGCGGCCAGCAGCGACGGGCTGGTGAGGGCGGGACGCGGCAGGAGCGAATCGGCGAGGCGCATCGTTAAGGGATCCGGTGGACCGTCCACAGGATGCTCGGATCGTAGTTAACCAAAGGCAAAGCCCGGGCTGCATCCGGCGCCGTCATCGAACCGTCGCGGGGCGCCGCCAGAACCCGGCGACGTGAGGGGGCGCGGCCGTCGCGCTGAAACGTCCACCCGTGGAAGCGTCCAGGCGTGAGATTTCGGTGTGACACGCCGCGCGATGATGCGTAGAACCCCGCGCCGACCGCGCGCCGCGACAGCGCTGCGGCCCGACCTTGCGAGAGGAAAACCGCCACGATGAGCGATTCCGGAGCGGACAAAGCGCCCGACGTCCAGTTGCCCAACGTTCATGTGCGGGCCGAGGTGCTGGTCCAGGCGCTGCCGCACATGCAGCGCTACGACGAGGAGGTCGTGGTCATCAAGTATGGCGGCCACGCCATGGGCGACCGCGCCGCGGCCGAGGACTTCGCCGAGGACATCGTGCTCCTCGAGCAGTCGGGCCTGAAGCCCGTCGTGGTCCATGGCGGCGGGCCGCAGATCGGCCGCATGCTCGACCGGCTCGGCATCAAGTCCGAGTTCCGCGAGGGGCTGCGCGTGACCGACGAGGCCACCGTCGAGGTGGTCGAGATGGTGCTCGCCGGCTCGATCAACAAGCAGATCGTCGGCTGGATCTCGGCCGAGGGCGGCAAGGCCATCGGCCTGTGCGGCAAGGACGGCAACATGGTGCGGGCGCGCCGCGCCGCCCGCACGGTGGTCGATCCCGATTCGCACATCGAGCGCCACATCGACCTCGGCCTCGTCGGCGAGCCGGAGCACGTCGACCGCACGGTGCTCGACGCGGTCCTCAAGGCCGAGCTGATCCCGGTCCTCGCACCCGTGGCGGTGGGCGGCGACGGCCAGACCTACAACGTCAACGCCGACACCTTCGCGGGCGCCATCGCCGGGGCGATGCGGGCCAAGCGCCTGCTGCTGCTCACCGACGTGCCGGGCGTGCTCGACAAGAACAAGAAGCTGATCCCGGAACTGTCGATCGAGGATTGCCGCCGGCTCATCGCCGACGGGACCATCACGGCCGGCATGATCCCGAAGATCGAGACCTGCATCTACGCCCTCGAGCAGGGCGTCGAGGCGGTGGTCATCCTGGACGGCAAGGTGCCGCACGCGGTGCTGCTCGAGCTGTTCACGGACTATGGCGCCGGCACGCTGATCCGCCGGTCCTGACGGCCGAAAGACCGGGCGGCCGACCTCACGGCCGCCCGACCCTGGTGAGTCCTTCTTTCATCTTCCCTTCCGCCCCGCCTCGCTTAATCTAGGCGCCCGGGGCCGTGGGGCCCCCGTCGCCGGATCGTCCCTTGCTTCTGCCAGGCGAGAGCCACCTCACCGCTCCCGAGGCCCGTGGCTTCTCCGGGATCGACACCTGGGTGTTCGACCTCGACAACACCCTCTATCCCCACGACGCCCGCGTCTGGCCGCAGGTCGACGAGCGCATCACCCTCTACGTGATGAACCTGTTCGGGCTCGACGGGATCTCGGCCCGTGCGCTTCAGAAATACTTCTACCACCGCTACGGCACGACGCTCCGCGCCCTGATGGCCGAGTGGAAGATCGATCCCTACGAGTTCCTCGACTTCGCCCACGACATCGACCATTCGAGCATCGCGCTCAACCCGGACCTCGGCGTGGCGATCGAGAACCTGCCCGGCCGCAAGCTGATCCTCACCAACGGCTCGCGCCGGCACGCCGAGAACGTCGCGAAGAAGCTCGGCATCCTCGACCATTTCGAGGACGTCTTCGACATCGCGGCTGCCGATTTCGTGCCCAAGCCCGAGCGCAGCGCCTACGAGAAGTTCCTCGACCGCCACGGGGTCGACCCCGCCCGCTCCGCCCTGTTCGAGGACATCGCCAAGAACCTCGTCGTGCCGCACGACCTCGGCATGGCGACGGTGCTGGTGGTGCCCCGCACCATCGACCCGTTCCGCGAGAGCTTCGAGCAGGAGGCGGTGCGCGCGCCCCACATCGACCACATCACCAACGATCTGGCGGGCTTCCTGACCGACCGGGTCGCCCCGGCGCTCGCGGCGTGAGCCCACCGGACGAGCACGACCCGGCCGAGATCTGGGGCCGGCGCATCGGCCGTTTCCTCGGCGTCGTCGCCCTCGGGGTTCTCGGCTGGCTGCTCGGCCGGCAATTGCAGTTCTGGTGACACCGATGCCTGAGACCGAGACGCCCGAGACCGACTGGAGCGCCCGCCGCGCGCCCGACCTCGCCGCCATGGAGGCCCTGGCCGAAGCCGCCTTCGCCCGCCTGCCGGAGGAGTTCCGCGCCCTGTGCGAGGGGGTGGTGATCCGGGTCGACGATTTTCCCGACGAGGAGACGCTCCAGGAGATGGGCTGCGAGAGCGAGTTCGATCTCCTCGGCCTGTTTCGCGGCACCGGCCTGGCACAGGGCGGCGGCGCCCTGAGCCTCGCCACCGGGCAGTTTCCCAACATGGTCTGGCTCTATCGCCGGCCGCTGCTCGATTACTGGGCCGAGCATGACGAGACCCTGGGCCACCTCGTCGCGCACGTGCTGGTGCACGAGATCGGCCATCATTTCGGGCTCTCCGACGACGACATGGCGGCGATCGAGGCGGCGGCCGAGGAGTGAGGCCGCCATCCGGATTGGCATGAGGCCGCTCTGCTCTCAGTCCTGGGCAGGATCTCGGCGGCATAGGCCTGACGAGCTATGGCGAAGGCCGCGCGGGCCGATGTTCCGTCTCGATCTAAATTGCTGAATATATTGCTTTATTGCTTTTCGATCCGCCCTGCCCGTGGCGGGTATGCCCTGGGGCAGTATAACCGTGAGACGATGGCAGGAACTTGCTCACAACCTTATCGGCGGCGATGAACCTCTCGCTCCCTCGTCACCATGAACCGGACATGTCCGCACCCATCACCCTCGCGCCCATCCGCATCGAGACCGGCGGCATCGACAGCGAGGGCCGCCTGGCATTTCGCGACGGGTGCCTCATCGGCGTCCTGACCCTGCTCGACGCGGACGCGTACGACGAGCTGGGCGTCGGCCGGCACTGGTTCCTGGAGGCGGGCTTCGGACGGGCCGCCGCCGAGCCGCGCCCGCCGACCTTCCCGACCCTCGACGCGGCCCGCACCTGGCTCGACGACCGGACGTCCCGGGTCAGGCCGCGCTGCGCGGCGGCAGGGCGCTCGCCTTCGGACGGCTGGTGCGGAACTGGCCTCTCTCCGCGGCGATGAAGACCAGCACGACCACCGTGACGCTGGTGAACCACCAGCTCGCGGTGGTGCCGATGCCGAGGCAGGCGGAGGCGAAGGCGGTCGCGGCGGTGGCCATCGCCCCCGGGGTCAGCACCGGGTGCTCGCGGCCGGAATGGCGGATGCCGTTCCACAGGACGAAAGCCGCCGCGAAGGCACCGACGATCCCGAGCTCGTACCAGATCTCGAACAGCAGGGAGGCCGGGGCGTTGATCGGCAACATGCCGATCACCTTGCCGCGAATCGCCGTCTCGAGGCCGTGCCCGGTGATGAGCCGCAGGGGCTCGCTCGTCACCACGCGCTGCCAGACCTTCAGCGACAGCACCGTCGGGTGAAGCGGCCCGAGGACCGGCGTCAGCAGGGGCCGCAGGAGGAAGGGGAGCAGCGGAGCCAGGGCGACGAGACCCGCCGCGACGCCCGCGGTGACCCGCACGCCGAGGTTCCGGCGCCAGGCCGACAGCGCGAACGCCGCGGCCCCGACGCCGAGGGCCATGAGCGGCACCGGCCCCGGAGCCAGCACCAGGGCCAGCGCCACCACCACGGCGAGGCCGAGCGCCTCCATGTCGCGGCGGCGCGAGCGCAGCCAGGCGGCGGCGGGCCAGACCAGCAGGGCGAGCAGCATCGCGCCGCGCTCCAGCGCGCTGTCGTCCTCGAACCCGCCCCGCAGCGCGGCACCGCTGAACAGCCCGAGCAGCACCGCCCCGATCGCCGCCGCCCCGACACCGAGGGGCAGGAGGTAGAGGTTGGCCGAGCGCATCCGGTCCGGCAGCGCCAGGTAGCCCGCCACGGTCAGCCCCACCGTGGCGGCGAGGTTGAGCAGGCGCTCGCTCGCCGGGCCCGGGAACGGTGTCCAGACCAGCGACAGGGCGCACCAGCCGAGCAGCAGTGCGCCCGCCAGGATCGCCCGCGCGCCGCCGAGGCGCGACAGCCCCGTCGCCAGGGGGCGCTGGGCGCCGTCGAGGGCGGCGGCGATGATCAGCAGCACGATGCCGATCGGCGCCAGGATCACCACGCTGCGCCGCGACACCAGGGCGGTGACCGGGATCACCACCGTGAGGCCGAAGAAGGCGAGGCGGCGCAGGAGCGCCGCCGCGTCGACGGCGGGATCGGTGGTGTGCGACGTCGCGCGCGGCATGGCGGCCAATCCGGATGACGGCATCGGGAGGTGCCGCCCTCCCCTCCTAGTCGAGAGGGCGGCCCGTGGGCTGTAGATGGAGCGCAACACTGAGGGCGGGCGCGGGGCCGCGGGCAACCTGCGGCGCGCTGGATCAACCCTCCAGCGCCGCCGCCACATCCTCCTCCGTCACCGCGTCCAGGGGCTTGGCCACCTTGCAGGCGCGTGAGCGGGCGCCCGGGCTCATGATCAGGATCACGGTCTCGGTGCCCGGGCAGGCCGGATCGGCGCAGACGATCTCGTTGACGGTCAGGGTCACGTCCGGGCCGAAGCCGCCGAGCCGGCGGGCGGTCTCCGCCACCCGGGCCCGCGCGGCGGCATCCGCCGGCGGGCGCCGGCGGAAGGCGCCGAGGAGACCCATCGTCAGCGCGGCAGGCTGAGGAGGCCGGCCTGGCCGTCGGCGCAGCCGAAGGCCAGGTGCTCGCCGCCGGCATGCCAGCTCATCGCCGTCACGGCGCTGCCCCGCACCGCCGGGCGCACCAGCAGCTCGGAGGCGTCGGTGAAGCGGATCAGGAGCACGCAGCCATCCTCGTAGCCCGCCGCCAGCACCGGGGCCTTGGGATGGAACGCCACGCGCGACACCCGGGCCGGGCGCACGCCGCATTCCCGCGGCGCCTTGCCGGTCGGTCCTTCCTTGGAGTCGAACGGCCACACGATCACCGCCTCGGCGCCGCTCGTCGCCAGCCAGTTCCCGTCCGAGGACCAGGCGGTGGAGCGCACCTTGGCCGGGTAGCCGGTCATCCGCATATGGCCGCGGTCCGGCTGCAGGCGCCAGCCGTGCAGGGCGTTCTCCTGCATCGTGGTGATGACGAACCGCCCGTCCGTCGACCAGGTCACGTCGATGTGGGAGCCCTTCCAGGTCAGGGGCTCGGGGGCGGTGTCGAGATTCGGGTACCACAGGGTGGCGCCGCCGTAATGGGCCACCGCCAACCGGTAGCCCTTGGGCGCGAAGGCGAGGCCGCGGGCGGTGGAGGGCGCCCCGAAGGTCTTCTCGCGTCCCTTGGCGTCACGGGCGACCACGGCCTTGCCGGCGGCGAAAGCGACGCCGCCGTCGGGGTGCAACGCCAGCGCGTCGATCCAGGCACCGCCCTTGGCGGTCGCGATCGCCTCGACGCCGCCATCGGCCTTGATCGCGACGACCCGGCCGTCGTCCCCGCCGGTGACGAGGCGCTTGCCGTCGCCGGCCGCGACCAGGATGCCGGCCTCGGGATGGGCCTCGACCCGGGTGGTCTCGCCGCCCTCGGCGACGACCAGCACGGTCCCGTCACCCAGCGCCAGGGCAAGCTGCCGGCCGAGCCAATGCGCCGCGATGACGTGGGCGCCGGCCGCGATCTCGGTGACCTGCTGGGTGAGGGAGGGGGCGGCGGTGGCGCTCATCGCTCTTCCTGTGAACCTCGGATCCTTGAACCTCGAATCCCGGGCCGGGCCTGTCACACGGGGCTCCCGCGCGCAAGGGCGGGCGCGGTTCCCGGCCGGATTAACCGCCCGTCCCGCAGGGTTAAGGCTTCGCTCACCAAACCGCGACAATTCGAGGGATCCCGCCCGAACGCCGCCCAGGTTCCGGTGGTTCTTCATGCGAACCGTCGCCGGAACGCCCGGGCGGACCGGCGGCCCCTCTCCTCCTGGAGCGAGTTGCGTCATGATCCAGTCTGCCGTTGCGGCGATGGTGCCGCCCTCCGCCCTCCCCTGGGAGACGGTGCTGGTGGTCGAGGACGAGGCGATGGTGTGCGAGATCGCCGCCGAGGCCCTGGCGGACGAGGGCTACCGCGTGCTGACCGCCGCCGACGCGGTCGAGGCCGGCCGCATCCTGCAGGCCGAGCGGGTCGACATGCTGTTCACCGACATCGATCTCGCCCGCAACACCAACGGGGTGGCGCTGGCCCGGGACGCGCGGCGGCACTGCCCGCGCCTTCCGGTCGTCTACACCTCGGGCGGGCGCCACACCCTGGGCGACGGCGAGGCCGTGACCGGCTCGGTCTTCGTTCCCAAGCCCTACCGTCCGAGCCAGATCGTGGCGCTCGCCAACCGCATCCTCGGACACTGAAAACCCCTTCCCCTTCGACCCCTTGCTTCCCGGAGCCCTGTCGACCGATGCGCCCGCCTTTCGTCCTGTCCGGTCTTCTGGCCCTCGCCCTCGCCGGCCACGCCCTCACGGCCGGGGCCAAGGACGCGCCGGCCCCCACTCCCGCCGCCCAGGCGTCGCCCGCGCCGAGCCCGGCCTGCGACATCGTCGGCCTGCGCCTCGAGGACGTGATCGCCACGTCGCCCGAGCTGCAGCGCTCGGCCAACGAGCAGACGGTGCGCGACCTGCGCACCCTGCGCGACGCCGCCGTGGTGCTGGACGCCTACAAGCACCCGCAGGTCTGCGCCCAGGTTCTGGCAGTCCTGCGCGGATTGGCTGCCAACCCCGAGCGGGCGATCGACCAGAGCGGCGACACGGACGAGGAAAAGGCCGAGGCTGTCGAGAAGGCCCGCACCCCCAAAACTCCCGAAAGGTCTCCCGAGAAGACGCCGGAGACGAAGGCGAAGTAGAGACGAGTAGAGGGATCGGGAAGATGTGGCAACGGGATCTGCCGGCCTCGCCCGGCGTCCCGGCGACAGGTCGTGTAACAGATTGGAATTCCTCTGAGTTTCGCGGGCGGCCTTGATCCGGCCCGGCCAGCTCGCTAGTTCGTTCCTGCCGGCGGCCCGGGATCGTTTCCGGATCGTTGCCGGCCTTGTTTGACGAACAGGAGCGGGAGCCGGAACGGCGTCGCGCCGACGTGCCTATGGGCGCTCGGCTCGCACGCGGACGGCTTTTTGGCGCTCGCCGTCCCAGAGGAGTCGCACGACGTGCTCATGCAAGGGTTGCCCCGGTTCCGGGGGCGCATCGCTCGCCTCACCCTCGGCTCGGCCGTCTGCCCCGCCCTGTCGCTGATGCTTCTCGGTTCCGTGGCCGTCCAGGTGGCGCCCGCCGGGGCGACCGAGGCCCAGGCGACGGGAGGGGCCGCGGCGACCGTGACGCCGGCCGCCGTGAGCCAGCCCGCCGCCCCGCCGCTGCGCGTGGAGCTGAACAAGCTCGAGACGGCTGGCGATGCCTGCAAGGCGATCCTGATCGTCGAGAACGGCAAGGGCGGCCCGATCCGGTCGCTGCGCCTCGACCTCAACGCCTTCGACCCCGACGGCATCGTGCAGAAGCGCAGCATGGTCGAGCTCGGCCCGGTGCCGGCGCGCAAGACGGCGCTCCGCCAGTTCGAGATCTCCCCCACTCCCTGCGCGCAGGTCGGCCGGGTGCTGCTCAACGACGTGGCGGCCTGCGAGGGCCAGGATTCGGCCGGCCACACCCTCTCGCGCGAGATCTGCCTGGAGCGCATCGAGCCCTCCTCCGCCAAGGGCGCCGCGCCGTTCGTGCGCTGACCGCCCGTCCCGCTCTCCCTTCCTTTCGCCCCTCTTCCGGAGACCGCCGAGATGGATCCGACCACCGCGCCTGCCGCGGCCGCAGGCCACGACTTGTCCTTCCTCGGCCTCTTCCTGCAGGCCGACCCGATCGTGAAGGGGGTGATGGTCCTCCTGGTCCTGGCCTCGCTGGTCTCCTGGACGATCATCATCGAGAAGCTGGTGCGCATCGCGGGCGCGAGGCGCCAGGCCAAGGCCTTCGGCCGCCTCGTCGCCACCGGCGGCATGCCGGAGGCGCGATCGGGCATCTCCGCCCGGGTGGTGGCCGCCGCCCAGGAAGCCTGGCGCGACCAGGACCCGAGCGAGACCCGCGCCGAGCGGCGCGAGCGCATCGAGCGTGCCATGCGGGCGGCTCTCACCCTCGACCTCAAGCGGCTTCAGCTCGGCCTGCCGTTCCTGGCCAGTTCCGGCTCGGCGGCGCCGTTCATCGGCCTGTTCGGCACGGTCTGGGGTATCATGAACTCGTTCTCGTCGATCGCGAAGAGCCAGGACACCAGCCTCGCGGTGGTGGCGCCGGGCATCGCCGAGGCCCTGTTCGCCACCGCGATCGGCCTCGTCGTCGCGATCCCGGCCGTGCTCGCCTACAACAAGTTCTCGACCGACCTCGCCAAGGTGCAGTCGACCTTCGTCGCCGGCATCGGCACCCTGGGCAACCGGCTGGCGCGCGACCGCAGCCACCACGCCCGCAGCGCCGCGGCCGAGTAATTCTCCTTCAGTGCAACGCGTAGAGCCCCTGCCCCGCCGGGCAGGCGGCCGGAGGCCCGCCAGATGGGTATGGGACCGGTTCAGGCCGGCGGCGGCGACGAGGATGGCTTCGACGCCGCGCCGATGTCCGAGATCAACGTCACCCCGATGGTCGACGTGATGCTGGTGCTGCTGATCATCTTCATGGTCGCGGCACCCCTGATGACCGTCGGCGTGCCGGTGCAGCTGCCGAAGACCGCCGCCGCCAAGAGCTCGGAATCGAAGAAGCCCGTCGTGGTCTCGGTCGACAAGGACGGCCAGGCCTTCCTCGCCAAGGAGCCGCTGCCGGCCGAGTCCGCGCTCGCGCGCCTGAAGGAAGCCGCCGCCCAGGATCCGAGCCAGACCGTGCTGGTGCGCGGCGACAAGGACGTGCCCTACGGCAAGGTGATGGAGGTGATGGGCCTCGTCGGCCAGGCCGGCTTCGCCAAGGTCTCGCTGATCGCCAACGCGCCTCCCGGCGGGGCGGCCCCCGCTCCGGCTGCCCCGCGATAAGCCGATGAGCCACACCGTGACGACCGACGCACCGGAGCCGCGGGAGCCGGGGGCGGGTCTCGGCATCGCCTTCCTGGTGGCGCTCGCCCTGCACGCCGGCGGCCTCTTCGCCCTGACCTACTGGCGCGCCGCCCCATCCCCGCCGGGCGAGAACGAGATCACCATCGACCTCGCGCCGGACATGGCGGCGGTCGACGTGCCGAACGAGGCGCAGGACATCGAGAACGCGCCGGTGCCGACCGACGTGACCGAGCCGACGACCGTGCCCACGGCCGAGCCCCCCTCCGACACCGTGCCGGTGGAGACTCCCCCCGAGACGAAGGCCGAGGAGGTTCCGCAGGAGACCATGGTCGAGCAGGCCCCGGCCGAGGCGGTGCCGGTGGAGAAGCCGCCCGAGGCGGTGGAGGCGGTGCAGGAGCCCGAGGAGCAGGTCGTCACCTCGACCAGCCAGGAGGCGCCGGCCGCGGTGGTGGCCCAGCCGGTCACCGAGCCGAAGCCGATCCCCAAGCCCGTGCCGAAGCCGGTCGCGAAGCCGAAGCCGGTCGAGAAACCCAGGCCCGTCGAGAAGCCGGTCGAGGCGAAGAAGCCCGCGCCCAAGCCGGTCCGCGACGTGAAGCGCGAGGCGCAGAAGGCGGCCGAGCGCAACGCCGAGGCGGCCCGCGCGCGCCGCGCCGCGGCTTCCACGTCGCAGATGAACCAGGGCGGCGCGTCCGCCGCCGCGAGCGCCAACGCCGCCCGGGCCTGGGGCCAGATGATCGTCGGGGCGATCCGCAGCCGGGTCCGCGGTGCCGCCGGCGCCAGCGGCACGGTGACGGTGCGCTTCACGGTGGCGCGTTCGGGCCGGGTGCTCGGCGCCTCGCTGATCGGGAGCAGCGGCAACGGCAGCCTCGACGCCGCCGCCTTGTCGGCGGCCTCCGGCAGCCTGCCGCCGGCCCCGGCGGACTTTGCCGGCGCCCAGCAGAGCTTCTCGGTTCCGCTGCGGTTCAACTGAGGCTGGCGGCGGAACCCCGCCGCGCGACAGGATTTCCGATCGGCTGCCCGGGCCTTGTCCAGGGTGACCGATCGGACGCCGCATGACCACCTACTTCACCAGCGACACCCATTTCGGCGACCCGCGGGTGCTGCGCATCGACCGCCGGCCCTTTCCCGACCTGCCGACCCACGATGCGGCGCTCATCGAGAACTGGAATGCGGTGGTCGAGCCGGACGACACGGTCTGGCACCTCGGCGACTTCGCGCTCGGGCCGCCGCCGGACCGGGTCCAGTCCCTTCTCTCGGCCCTCAACGGGCAGAAGCACCTGATCGTCGGCAACAACGACGGCCCGGGCACGCTCGCGGCGCAGGGGTGGCGCAGCATCGCGCATTACGCCGAGCTCGACGTCGACGGACAGCACCTCGTCCTCTGCCACTACGCATTCCGGACCTGGAACCGGATGGGCCGCGGTGTCGTGAACCTGCACGGCCACTCCCACGGCAAGCTCAAGCCGGTGACCCGGCAATACGATGTCGGCGTCGATGCCTGGGATTTCCGCCCGGTGACGCTGGAGACGATCCGCGCGACCAGGCGCCGGCGCACGACGACTTGAGGCCGCCCGTGCTCATCGGGCGCCCGGCGCTTGCCGTCCATCTGAGCAGTTTTGCGCGGAACCCCACGGGCGCCCCCGACGTTCCTCGGTCACAATAAGCAAGCTTGGCATCAGCACTCTTCCATGAGGCCGATCGCCGCAGCTGCGGATCCCAAATCAGTTCATGAGTTTGCGATGACCACAACGCGTCGCCTTCCTTTCGGCTGGCCCATCGCCGCCGCCCTCCTGCTCTCCGCCGGCCCGGTCCTGGCTCAGCCGGCCTGCATCGGTGCCCAGCGCAAGATCGACGAGGCGGGTGCCCTGCGCTTCCAGGCCCGCCAGGATGCCCGCATCGGCGACCGCGAC
>NZ_LABZ01000330.1 GCF_001043955.1 Methylobacterium tarhaniae
CACGGTCGGCCCGGTGACCGCGGCCGCGATGTCGCGGGCGGCCTGGTAGACGTAAGTCAGGTCGGCGAAGCCGTCGCCGCGGCGGGACGGGGTGCCGACCGCGATGAAGACCGCGTCGGCGCCGGCGACGGCCTCGGCGAGGTCGGTGGTGAAGGTCAGGCGCTCCTGGCGGACGTTCTCGGCCACAAGGGCGTCGAGGCCGGGCTCGTAGATCGGGATGCGGCCGTCCTTGAGGGCGGCGATCTTCTCCGGCGCGGTGTCGACGCACACCACGGTGTGGCCGAAATCGGCGAAGCACGCCCCCGAGACCAGACCAACATAGCCAGATCCTACCATTGCGATATTCATCGCTTTGTTCCCCAAGTAGTAAGACTTTTCATCTGCGCCAAAAGGGTCGCTCGTGCGCCATAGCCCATCCTTAAAACAGTACGGCTATAATTCGCAAGAGCTTAGATACCGAAATGCGCATAAATTTCGAATAATATCTAACATCATCTTGTCACCTGAAACGCACTTAGCGCGTTGTCGCAGCAGCAAAAACCGCCGGAGGCAGCCATGAGCAAGGGTCTGCCTCGATGGTGTTGAGGAAGCGCAGGAACTCCTCGTGGCGGTGATGCTGCATGCAGCACCCGATCACGGTGCCCTCCAGCACGTCGAGGGCAGCAAACAGCGTCGTGGTGCCGTGGCGGATGTAGTCGTGGGTCCGGGTCTCGGGGCGACCTGGCGTGACGGGTCGGCTCGGGCGGGTGCGCTCCAGGGCCTGGATCTGGCTCTTCTCGTCGGGCGAGAGCACGACAGCGTGGCGCGGCGGATCCATGTAGAGGCCGACGATGTCCTCGACCTTCGCGGCGAAGGCGGGATCGTTCGAGCGTTTGAAGCTGCGGACCCGATGCGGCTGGAGGCGGTGCGCGTCCCAGATGCGCTGGACCGACCGCCGGGAGATCCCGACGGCCTGTGCCAAGGCGCGGCCGGTCCAGTGCGTGACCTCACCGGGCGGCTCGGCGCAGGTGAGGGCGAGCACCTCGGCAACGGTGTCGGTGGAGTGGGGCGGCTTGCCGGGCGGGCGAGGCTTGTCGCGCGCAAGAGGCTCTCGACGCCTTCTTCGGCGTAGCGCTGTTGCCAGCGCCAGACGGCCGGCCGGGTGACGCCTGCCTGCTGGGCGACATCGAGAACGGAGAGGCGCTCGGCCGAGAGCAGGACGATGCGGGCGCGCTGGATGTGATTGAGAGGCCTCGCCCGATCGGCGACGATGGCCGACAGGTGCGACAGGTCGGCGGCACTGGGGATCACGCAGACGGTCTGAGCCATGCCTCAGACTCGCACGGCTCGCGCATCTCGTGAATCCTCTGAATGCGTCAGTGCACTAGATGCTCAAGGCGCAGCTGCGGGAGGAGCGGGCCGGGAACGAGCGTCTGCGCCACATTATCATCTAGGAGGACGCTCACATAAAAGGCCGTGAACACTACATCCATAAAATTCAAATGCAAATTTTCATCATCAACAAATTTTTTCATATACCACAAGCCCAAACATAGAATGGTGGAGCAAAATTTAGATTACTCCGGCTTTCTAGCCAAGATGCAGACACTCTACTAGCGTCTTATCGATAACAGCCCTGTCCGCAAATCTTTGCCGACACCAACTGACGTTGTTTCTAATGATCCTCGCCGGCGTTCCTCCAACAGCAACAAAAGAAGGTGCATCTGAAAAAACTGTTGACCTCGCTCCGATAATGCTACCTTTACCAATTTCTACACCCTTAGCTATTAGCGCATCTTGCCCAACCCACACGTGCGAACCTATTATCAGGTCGGCAGGATTGTTGATCGTCTCACGGGATTCGATATCGAATATGCAATGACTGTCGTAGTTTCTGGCGAATATACCCCAAGAAAACATGCAATCATCACCAATCATAACCCTCCTTTTATCACCTTCTAGTAGAATATGCGCGCTGACAAATGTGCAGCCACTGCCGATATAAATTATACCGCCGCGCTTAAGCGTT
>NZ_LABZ01000331.1 GCF_001043955.1 Methylobacterium tarhaniae
CTCCTGACCGGCGATGCGGCCGGCCCGGCCCGCCGCCTCCGCCGGTCAGGAGCCGGACGAGCACGAAGCCGATCACCACGAGCAGGATCATCACCAGGACCGGGTCGAGGGTGCCGCCCGAATCCTCGCGCACCTCGGCCCGGCGCTGCCACTCAGCGGCGTCGCCGGAGAGGATGCCGAGGATCCCGTCCACGCCCGCCTGGATGCCTCCGGGAAAATCCCCGGCCTTGAACTTCGGCGCCACCGCGCTCGCGATGATCACCTTGGACAGGGCATCGGTCAGCGCGCCTTCGAGGCCGTAGCCGACCTCGATCCGGACCTTGCGCTCGGCGGGCGCCACGAGGAGCAGCACGCCGTTGTTCCGCGCCCTGGTGCCGAGGCCCCAGGCGCGGAACAGGCGGTTGGAGAAATCCTCGACCGAGGTGCCCTGGAGCGACGGAACGGTGGCGACCACGACCTGGTCGGTGGTCCTGTCCTCGTGCGCCTTGAGCTTCGCCGAGAGCGCCGCCTGCTCCTCCGGCCGCAGCAGGCCGGCGCCGTCGACCACCCGGCCGGTGAGCGGCGGCAGGTCGAGGGCGGCAGCCGCGCCGGCCCAGAGGATCAGGAAGAGGGGGATCCGGAGGAGGACGAAGAGGCCGGCGCCCGGTCTCCTGCGCATCGCCCTCGGCGGCCCGGGCAGGCTTGCGTCGGCTTGCCGACGCCTCGCCCGCTCAGGTCGGTGTTCTGTCGCAGATTCGTGTCGCAAGACCGGCCACCACCTTCGCGGACTCTGCCTAGAACTTCACGTTCGGCGGGCGGCTGGCATCGGGGGTGGCGGTGAAGGCCTCCATCGGCTTGGCCTCCGGGTAGAGGGTGGAGGCGATCCAGCGGCCCGGGATGGTGCGGATCTCGGTGTTGTAGGCCTGCACCGCCTGGATGTAGTCGCGCCGCGCCACCGCGATGCGGTTCTCGGTGCCCTCGAGCTGCGATTGCAGGGCCAGGAAGTTGGCGTTCGACTTCAACTCGGGGTAGCGCTCGACGGTGACGAGGAGCCGGCCGAGCGCTCCGGAGAGCTGGTTCTGGGCGTCCTGGAACTCGCGGAACTTCTGCGGGTCGCTGACCGTCGAGGCATCGACCTTGACCGAACTCGCCTTGGCGCGGGCCTCGGTGACCTGCACCAGCACGTCCTTCTCCTGCTGGGCGTAGCCCTTCACGGTCTCGACGAGGTTGGGGATCAGGTCGGCGCGGCGCTGGTACTGGTTCTGCACCTCGCCCCAGCGCGACTTGGCGGCCTCCTCCAGGGTCGGCACCCGGTTGACCGCGTCGCAGGCCGAGAGGGTGGTGGCGAGGCTGAGCGCCAGGACGGCGAGGCGCAGGCGGCCGAGGAGGGAGGCGGTCATGGCGGCGGCGTGGCTCCTGGGGCGGGCGATGCACGGTTGGGCGGCGCCTCCCGGCGCCGCGAGCGTTGCCGTGGTCAGATAGGCGGCATTCCGCCGCGGACCAGCGGAGCGGGCGCGGGATCGGCACGAGCGCTCCCGCGCGCTTCCGGGGATTTGTGCGGCGACGCTTCGGCGTTATGCCCTGGCCGCGGCCGGTGCGGGCCGATTCGGGACCGGCATGGCGAAGCGAGCGGCCAAGGCGAAGCCAACCAAGGCGAAACACGCGAAGACGGCCAAGCCGACCCTGACGGAGCGGCTGCCGGCGATGGCGGCTGCCGCGGAGGATGGACCGGCGGGCAAGGCGCCCTCGGCCGCCGTCCCGTGGCGGGAGGCGCGCAACGCCGCCGCCCGGGCGCGGCTGGAGAAATCCCTGCCGGCCGTGTTTCCGCTCCCGGTGCTGCGTCACGCCCTGTCGCGGCCTCTGGTGCCGCCCACGCCGCGGCTCGCCGTCGAGAGTTACTGGCGCCACCACATCTTGCGGGCCGACCGGCTGGCCCGGGCGCTCGCCGCCGCGTCCGGCCAGCCCGAGGGCTGGACCTGGCGTCTCGGCATGGGGAGTCCTCCCGACACAAGGCGCCGCGGCAAGGCCGGGGAGGACCTGTCGGAGACGGCGCTCGCCGAGAAGGGCCTCGCCTTCAGCTTCCGGATGCCGCCGGCGCCGTTCCGCGAGGCGCCCTATGCCTTGGGGAAGGGGCATTGCTGCATCTGCGGCCAGCCGGTCTACCGCTTCGGCTGGCACCGCGACCTGTGGGGCACGGGCGCGCCCAACCGCAACGCCGCGTGGCACGCGGCCTGCGTCACCGCCTGGAAGTTCTGGATCGCGCCGGCCGACCACGTGAAGGAACTGAAGCGCCGCCAGGGCCATCGCTGCGCCCAGTCCGGCAAGCGGCTGCTGAGGACGGCCGAGGTCGACCACCGGGTGCCGCTCTACCGGATCTGGCGCGAGGAGCGGGCGCGGCCCTGGCCCGAGCTCCTCGGCTATTGGGGCGTGGGGAACCTCCAGGTGGTCAACCGGGCGATCCACGCCGACAAATGCGCCGCGGAAGCCGGCGAGCGGGCGAGCGTGCGGCGGAGGGCGGCCGAGCCGGGGGCCGGCGATCCGGCCGCCGGCACGGAGTGAGGGCCCGGCTCAGCGCGGGAAGAGGTGCAGCCCGTCATCCGGCAGCAGGTTGCGCGCCGGGCCGCCGGTCTGCTGGCCGCCGCCCTGCTGGTAGGCGGGCAGCTCGGGGCGGCGGTCGTTGTCGCCGCCGGTATCGTACACCCAGGGCGCAGACCACGGGGCGCGACCGCCGACGGTGCCGGTCGCGTCGATGTCGCGCGGGCCGTAGCGGTAGGCCGGGCCGGGCTGGGCGGAGGCCGCGAGCGTCGTCGCCAGCAGGGCGGCGGGGATCAGGAGAATCCGGAGGGGGCGCATCGGCATCCTTTCAGAGGGATTGGCTTTCCGAGGGACTCGTCGTCCGAGAGGTTGGGGCGAGAGGTTGGGGGCGGCCCGATTGCCGGGATAACGGCCAGGCTGGGCCCGCCGTTCCGGTGCGGCAGGGAAACGACACCCTGAGGCCGGCCCGGTTAAGGCTTCGGCCAAGGCGGCTTGACGGGCAAGGCGTCCTGACGAGGGGCGTCAGCCCCGCCGCAACTTGGCGTAACGCTTGAGCACCCGCTCGCGCTTGAGGCGCGACAGCCGCTCGATCCAGAACAGGCCGTCGAGCTGGTCGATCTCGTGCTGCAGGCAGGCGGCGGAGAAGCCTTCCTCCTCGGCCTCGTGCGCCGTGCCGTCGAGGTCGTGCCAGCGCAGCCGCACCCGGGCCGGGCGCTCGACCTCCTCGTCGACGCCGGGCATCGAGACGCTGCCCTCGCGGTGGCGGGCGGTCTCGGGCGAGGCCCAGACCAGCTCCGGGTTGACATAGACCCGCGGCGCGAGGTCGAGCGTCGTCCGGATGATCGTCAGCCGCACCGGCGCGCCGACATGCGGGCCGGTCAGGCCCAGCGCCGAGACCGAGAGCAGCGTGTCCAGGAGGTCGCCGGCGAAGGTCCGCAAGGCCTCGTCGAAGGCGGCGACCGGGGCGGCGGCCAGGCGCAGGCGTGGATCCGGATAGAGCACCAGGGGGAGGGCGGGCATCGGGGTCCTTCAGCGGGTGTGAAACGCCTCGGGCCACAGGCCGGCCCGCTCGATCCCGACGACCAGCACCACCACGGCCAGGGCCACCGCGAGCACGACCAGCAGGTTGCGGCCGGGCACGCCCCGGGCGATCAGCACGAGCACCAGCAGCAGGGAGATGACCGAGACGACGACGTCCATGGCGGGATCCTGTCTTGGGGGCGGGGGCTCTGGGAGGCTGGGCCCTGGCTCTTATAAACATCT
>NZ_LABZ01000332.1 GCF_001043955.1 Methylobacterium tarhaniae
GGCGATCGAGCCGCCGCCGGCGCCGACCGTGTGCACGTCGACCATCGGCAGGTGGATCGGGAGCCCGTAATCGATGGTCAGTTCCGCCGAGACCTCCGGCACGCCTCCGGCGATCAGCGCCACGTCGGTCGAGGTGCCGCCCATGTCGTACGTGATGGCGTTCTTGAGCCCCGACTGGGCGAGCGTCGCCGCCGCCGCCATCACCCCGGAGGCCGGGCCCGACATCACGGTCTTGGCCGCCGCCTCGACGACGAGCCCCGCCGGCACGGTGCCGCCATTGCCGTTCATCACCAGCAGGTCGCGGGCGAAGCCCTTGGCGCGCAGGTCGTCCTGGAGGCGGCGGATGTAGCGGTCGAGGATCGGCTGCACCGCGGCATTGACCGAGGCGGTGGTGCCGCGCTCGTATTCGCGGAACTCCGACAGGAGGGCGTGGCCGAGGGTGACATAGGGGTTGGGCCACAGCTCGCGGGCGATGGCGCCGGCGCGCAGCTCGTGCTCCGGGTTGGCATAGGCGTGCAGGAAGTGGATCACCAGGGCCTCGCAGCCCTCCGCCAGCAGGGCGCGCACCAGATCCCGAGGATCCCCGCCAACGCCCATATGGACCTCTCGGTCATCACCGACGCCTTCGTGGTGACGGTGATCGGCGGCATGGGCTCGGTGCCCGGCGCCTTCGTGGCGGCGCTCCTGATCGGCCAGCTCCCGGCCTTCGGCATCCTGATCTTACCGACGGTGACGCTGG
>NZ_LABZ01000333.1 GCF_001043955.1 Methylobacterium tarhaniae
CCTTCGACATGTCGAAGGTCGTCCGCCTACCGAATCTCGCCGTTGCCGGGATCCCGGTTGGCGACGACATTCGGAGCGCCGCGGAGTAGACGCGGCAGCGCCGGTTTCAATTTTCATTAGCGCCTGTCGTTACTTGATCCAGAGGCGAGCATTGGCCCGACGGCTCGCCATCTATCCATGAACGGGTTGTTATTCAGGGTCTCTCCGTCTGCGGGGCGTCTTGCGCAGTCGTGAGTGGGGTCAGAGCAGTCGCGAGTGGTCTGATGAAGGAGTTCAGGCCCCGCTTGCCGCACAAGCGCGCCCCAACGCGACAAATCTTGCCTCCTTGGTCGGCAGGATGCTGGATGTCCGCAGCACCAGCCTGATGGATCGAGCCGATCCTCGATCAATCGACGCCGTACGAGCGTCATCAGGTGCCGATGCTGACAATGCGCCACAGCGAGCGAGCCCTGCCGTCAGCCTGGCGGGTCGAGATCGCGCTCCCTGCCGAGGGAGCCCGGAGACGATCAAAGCACTTCACCGTGCGCGCCTCCTCGCACGCGCGCCGACGGGATCGCCTATCGAGCGTTTAATGCCGCAGCGCCTTCGAATGGACGCGTTCGAAGGCGCTGGCAAAGCCCGAACGGGTTTGCGCCGCAGGCGCCAGGCGCCGATGCATCGACG
>NZ_LABZ01000334.1 GCF_001043955.1 Methylobacterium tarhaniae
GGACGGCGCGGTGCGCCGCCTCTTGACGGCCCTGCGGGCGATCGGCCCGGTGACGCTGCTGCGGGTCTGCGCCACCGAGGGCAGCCACGCGCCGGGCCAGGTGGTCTGGCGCGGCGAGGGCCTGATGGAGGGCGCGCTGCCGCATTTCGCGCCTTACGCCGCGGCGACCGATGCCGACCTCCCGGGCTGGCTCGCGGTCTGCGGCCGGGCCTATGCCCTGCGCCACGGCCTGGCCGAGCCCCCTGCCCTGGCGCCGTCCGGCCCGCCGCTCTTCGAGGCGCCCGAGACCGCCCGCCACGCGCTCGACGCCGCCTCGCTCGATCCGGGGACGCTCGCCGTCTCCCGCCCGGTCGCCGGCTTGCGGCCGAACCGCCTCCACGTCGTCTCGGCGGAGATTCGGCTGCCCGACGATTTTTCCGGGACGCGGGCGGCCCTCACCTTCGTCGATGCCGCGCCCCATGCCCGCCGCGAGGCGGACCTTACCGGCCGGGGCACCTGGCAGACCATCTATGCCGCCACCAGGACGCGCAAGCGCCAGAGTGCGGCCACGATCGGCCTGCTGCTGGCGGGCCCCGCCGCGACCGCGGTCGAGACCCGCCAGTGGCGGGGGGGGGGGGGGGGCCCGCCGGGGGGGGGGGGGGGGGGCCCCCCCCCCCCCTCACCCCCCCCGCGCGGGGCCCCGGGGAGGCCAAACCCGCGAGGGCCGGGCG
>NZ_LABZ01000335.1 GCF_001043955.1 Methylobacterium tarhaniae
GCGTGGACGGGGCTCAAGCCCAGGAAGGCCGCCCCCCGCGCACCCGCATCCGCCGCCGCGCGACCGGCATCGGCGTAGGTGCCGATGCCGAGATTGTCCTTGGAGCGCAGGCCGTAGAGCTGGGCCGCCAAGCCCCAGTCCCGGGCGCCCTCGTCGCCGAGCGCCCGCGGGCGCCAGCAGCGCTGCGGCGCGGCGATCACCGTCGCTTCGGCGCGTGTCTCGCCCAGCGTCACGGTCAGGCGGTGGTAGCCGGGGGTGAGCGGCGGCAGCTCGATCGCGGCGGTCTCGGGGCCCAGGGCCACGCGCCCGTCCCGGGCGGTGCCGCGTTCGTCGACGACCCGCCAGCTCACCGTGCCGGAGGCGTCCCCCGGCCGGACCGGCACCCGGGCGGCGCGGCGCGCCTCGACGGGAACCAGGGGCGGCACCAGGCCGTGGCGCAGGGAGCGGATGCGGTTCAGGCTCGCCTGCGCCTCTTCCTCGGTCCCCGCCGGAAGGCCGAGGGCGGCGAGCAGCCCCTGGCGCACGGCGAGCGGGGTCTCGACGCGCTGGCCGAAGGCGTCGGTGTAGTCGGCGGCGATGCCCGCTTCGTCGGCGAGGCGCGCGACGACATCCTCGGTCACGGCCATCTCAACGCACCTCTTTCACGAACACGCCCGACCATGCGGGCAGCACCAGGGAACCGTTCTCGTCCTGCGAAACGGAGGGCGAGCGCCAGATGACGCGGCCGGGCAGCGGTCCCGGCGCGTAGGCATCGCCGCCGAACACCCCGACGAAACGGAGCGTCCCGCCGGCGAAGGACCAGGTCACGTCGACCACGTCGGGCCGCGGCAGCGCGTAAGCACCGCCCTGCCAGGCGGTCTTCGTCAGCGGCACCACCTCGCGCTGACGCAAGTGCAGGAGCGCGGTCGTGTCGGCCAGGACCTCGCGGTGCGGAGAAAGCTCGCGCTCCGCCCAGTCGAGGATCGAGCGCCGGAACGTCGCCTCCGCGGTGGGATCGGGGATCGTCTTCGCCTTCTCCTCGTCGGCGAAGGCGGCGA
>NZ_LABZ01000336.1 GCF_001043955.1 Methylobacterium tarhaniae
GCCGTGATCACGGCTGCCACTGCTCGAACGCCTCGCGCAGCACCTTCTCCCCGGCATTGCCCTTCTCGAAGGTCAGGATCGCCCGGTTGCCGTTGGCGTAGCGGATCGGCAGGTCGATCCAGTTGCGCTTGAGCAGGAGGTCGGTGTTGCGCTCGATGTCGGCCTTCAGGTTGGAGAGGCCGATCAGGAACAGGTTGTCGCGCACCGGCACCGGCAGGCCGGAGACGGGGGAGCCGCGGCCAGATTCGTCGTCCTTGAACTGGATCAGGCCGACGTCGCGCACCGTCCGGTTCGGGTCGGTCGAGGTGAAGGTGAGCTCGAGGATGTGCGAGGCCGGCAGGGTCGCGTCGGTGTTGCGGCGCAGGACCATGGCGAGGCTCAGGCCCGCCTCGGGCACGTCCACATCCCCCCGCACCACGGTCTGCAGGGGCTGCCCCTGGCCGGCATTCACCGCGTCGAGGCGCCAGACCACCCGGGCCTGCGTCGCCTTCGGGGGGCTGCCCGGGGCGCCGTTCTCCTCGTAGAGGGTGCCGCGCTGCGCCACCGCGATGTCGGGCGTCGGCGACGGGCGGGCCGTGCTGCCCTGGGGAGCGGCCGCGGGCGCGGGCGCGGGAACCGGCGCCGGGGGCGCCCGCTCGCCGCCGACCCGGTCGGCGAATTTCGAATCCTGGTTCTCGGCCGGCCGGTTGGGGCCGTTCTCGGCGAAGCCCGTCGGCAGGGCGGCGGGATTGTCGCGCAGGGACCAGGCGGTGACGGCGATGGCGCCGACGACGGCCGCCAGCACCGCCGCCACGATGCCGTTGCGCACCAGCCGCGAGCGGTCGCGCTTCG
>NZ_LABZ01000337.1 GCF_001043955.1 Methylobacterium tarhaniae
AGCGAGGGGATCGGGGCCGGCGGGCCGTCCGTCAAGCCGGATCGCGGCCCGGCGTTCCGGTCGCAGGTCTGGTGCCTGACCAAACCGTAATCCTCGCGCCACGGAGCGGTCAGGCCCGATGACCATACTGGCCCCATCGAACGGCCGCGAGCGCGGCCCTCGCCAAACGGAGCCTTGAGACCCGATGCCCCAGACCACCGAGACTTCCTCCGAGACCCGCCGCTTCCACCGCAAGGCCCTCGCCTCCGTGGCGGCCGTCACCCTGGTGGCGACCGGGGCGCTGGGCACCGCCTTCCTGCCCCCCAGCACCCCCGCCTTCGCCCAGGCCCTGCCGCAGACCCCGATCACCACGGCCGAGCACCCGCCGGGCAGCTTCGCGCCGATCGTCAACCGGGTGAAGCCGGGCGTGGTCTCGGTGAAGGTGAAGCTGAAGGACGACGCCTCGGACGACGAGGAGGGCGGCGGCCAGCCGAACCTCCAGAACGTGCCGCCGCAGCTGCGCGAGTTCTTCCGCCGCTTCGGCGAGGGCGGGCCCGGCGGCATGCAGCGCCCGCAGCGCCACGGCGGCGCGGCGCAAGGGTCGGGCTTCTTCATCTCGGCCGACGGCTACGTGGTGACCAACAACCACGTGGTGAACAACGCCAAAACCGTGGAGGTCACCCTCGACGACGGCCGC
>NZ_LABZ01000338.1 GCF_001043955.1 Methylobacterium tarhaniae
CCCTCCCTCCCTCAACGCCATGCGGGCCTTCGAGGCGGCGGCGCGCCGTGGCGGCTACGTCGCGGCGGCGCAGGAACTCCACGTCACCCCGGCGGCGATCGGCGCCCAGGTGAAGGGGCTCGAAGCCTGGCTCGGCCGGCCGCTCTTCCATCGCCGGCCGAACGGCCTGCTCCTGACCGCCGAGGGGAGGGCGGTGCTGCCGTCCCTCACCACGGCCTTCGATGCGATGAACCACGCGGTGCGGGTGATGCGGGCGGTCGGCCGGCCCCGCAGCCTGACGCTGGCGGCCCTGCCCTGCATCGCCCAGCTCTGGCTCACACCCCGGCTGCCGGATTTGCAAGCCGCCTTCGATCTCGACGTCGCGATCCTGACCCGGGACGACCCGCCGGACTACGCCCGGGAGCTCGTCGATCTCGGCCTGTATTTCGGCGATGCCGCACCCGACGGCTGCACCTCGACGGTGCTGGCCCGGGACGACCTGTTTCCCGTCTGCGCGCCCTCGCTGGCGGCGGGCTTGCGCCATCCGCGGGATTTGAGCGGGACGACGCTCCTGCACGATTCGGTCTGGCGCGAGGACTGGCCGCGCTGGCTCGCCCGCCATGGGGCCGGGGCCCTGCGCCCGGCCCGGGAGGCGGCATTCTCACTCTACGGCATCGCCCTCGACGCGGCGCTCGCCGGCCACGGCGTGCTCATCGGGCACAGCGCACTGGTGGGCGAGGCGCTGGCGGCCGGGCGCCTCGTCGCGCCGTTCGGGGACCGGATGGTGGCGGGAGCGCCGCTGCGGCTGATCGTGCCGGAAGGCGGGGAGGGGGGCCGG
>NZ_LABZ01000339.1 GCF_001043955.1 Methylobacterium tarhaniae
CGAGCGGTTCGTGACGCCGAAGAGCCTGGGCCACGGCGAGGACGAGTAGGCGAAGGGGTGGTGCAGCCGTCGATGTGACCGAAGCAGAGCTGTCTCGGAAAGGCACGGGCTTCCCCTCTCCCCGCGGGCGGGGAGAGGGGAAGCCCGTGCCTCGTCTTTCCCCGGACAGCTCTGCCGCGAACGAGAAGAAGAAAAACCCGCATCCACCCTCGTTGGAACGCAGCGCCCGACCCATCGCTTGAGACAGGCTAAGCCTCAGAGACGCAAATCGGCCCCCGTGATCCTCACCGCCTTCCTCGCCCTGACCCTCGCGGCCGGCCCCGCGACCGATGCGGGCGCCGCCCTGGTCCGGGACGGCGCCGCCCATCTGCGTGACGGGCTCGCCGCCGCCTCTGCCCTGGCAACACCGGCGCGCGAGATGCCGGTCTACCGGCCCGAGGCGCGGGCGGTGTCGACCTGGCGAGCGGAGACCCGCGACGGGCTCCTGCCGCTCTCCCTCGCCTGGACCGCCTGGGCGGCGCCGGGGGATCCGGCCTTCGTGGCGCGCTGCGTCAAGCTCAACAATTACTGGTGCATCAAGCGCGCGCGCTGGGACGGCGAAATCGGCGGCGATCAGGAGGGCCATACCGGCTTTGCCACCGCCGGGCAGGGGGCGGATGCCGCGGTCTCGCTGCTGCGGCGCTATTACGGCGAGTATGGGCGCCGCTCGGCCCTGGCGATCGTCCGCCGCTGGGCGCCGGCCGAGTGTGGCGCACCGGTCGCGGCGCGCTCCGTCAGCCCGGCGCGGGGGGCCTTGCCCGCGCGGGCCGCCTCTCCGGCCCTCGCGGCCCTGGCGCCGCAGGGCATCGGCCGCACCCTGCGGGCGCGCTTCCTCGCCAGCCACGGCCGCGGCGGCGCATCCCGGCGGGTTGCGCGGGCGCCGAGCGCCGCCGCGCCCGCGGCCCGGCCCGTCGCCGCGCATGCCCTGCGGGTCCAGCCCTGGTCGGCGCTCGCCCGGATGCAGGGGCGGCCGCGCCAGCCCGTGCGCGCCGTCAGGGCACCGCCACTTCCCACCATCGCCACCGGCATCGGCGAGACCGCGCGCCCCGCCGCCACGATCGAGCCGGACCGGATCCTCGACGGTGCCCGCCTCGCCGCGGAGGCCGCCGCCCTGCCGACGCTCGCCGCCGCATCGGTCTCGGCGCTGCCGCCCGCCTTGCGCCCGCCTGCCCCCTTCTGCGGCTCCGACGAGATCCGGATCCAGAACTACGCCGCCCGCATCGCCGGCAGCGTCGGCGTCAAGCCGGGAGACGATCTCGGCCTGTTCACGCCCGACGGCCATGCCACCGAGCGCCTCGCCCCGGTGCTGCTGGCGATGTCGGCGGTCGAGCTCGGGGCTCTGCGGGCGAGCCCGGCCCTCGTCGCGGCGGCGATTGCCCGGGCGGAGTCCGAGCGGGCGGCGAGCCGGCAGGCTCAGGCCGCGCCGTAGCCCTTGCGGAAAACCCGGCCCCGCGCCACCTCCCGGATCACGATGAAGCGAGAGCGTACCGCGTGCCGCCCCTGACCGACCTCGCCGCGCGTGCCGGCTCCCTCGCCAAGTCCGTCACCGAGGCGACACGCTCGCTCGCCGAGGCCTCGAACGACCTGCTGGTCCAGCCGACCGTGCGGCTCGGCGTCACCGGCCTCGCCCGCTCCGGCAAGACGGTGTTCACGACCGCGCTGGTGCACCAGCTCACCGGCCTGCACCCGCTGCCGGCGCTCCGCGCCTCGCAGGAGGGCCGCCTGCGCCGGGCCCGCCTGGTGCCGCAGCCCGACGACGCGGTGCCGCGCTTCCCCTACGAGGACCACCTCGCGGCGCTGACCGAGGCGCGGCATTGGCCGCGCTCGACCGACCGGATCAGCCAGCTGCGCCTCGAAGTCGACTACGAGCGCAAGAGCGGCTGGCGCACCGGACCGGCGAGCCTGATGGTCGACATCGTCGATTACCCGGGCGAGTGGCTGCTCGACCTCGCGCTCATCGAGCAGACTTACGAAGGCTGGTCGCGGGAGACCATCGCCGCCGCGGAGCGGCCCGGCCGGACCGCGATGGCGGCGCCATGGCTCGCCTCCTTGCGGGCGCTGGACCCGACCCAGCCCCTCGACGAGATCGTGGCCGAGCGGGCGAGCGAGGCGTTCAAGCTCTACCTCGCCGCGGTGCGCGCCGGGCCCGAGGCGGTGGCGACCACGCCGCCGGGCCGCTTCCTGATGCCGGGGGACCTCGCCGGCTCGCCGGCGCTGACCTTCGCGCCGCTGATCCTCGACGGCCCGGTGAACCCCGACAGCTTAGGGAGCCTGATGCAGCGCCGCTTCGAGGCCTACAAGCACCGGGTGGTGACGCCGTTCTTCCGCGACCATTTCCAGCGCATCGACCGCCAGATCGTGCTGGTCGACGTGCTGGCGGCGGTCGATGCCGGGGCGGCGGCGCTGGCCGAGCTGGAAGAGGCCCTGGACCGGGTGCTGATGAGCCTGCGGGTCGGGCGCAACACCCTGCTGTCGCGCTTCTTCGCGCCGCGGGCGGATAGAATCCTGTTCGCCGCCACCAAGGCCGACCACCTCCACCATGCGAGCCACGACCGGCTCGACGCACTCCTGCGCCTCCTCGTCGCGCGCTCCCTGCGACGCACGGAAGCGGCGGGCGCCCATGTCAGCACCCAGGCGCTGGCCTCGGTGCGCTCGACTCGCGAGACGGTGGTGCATGACGGGCCGCACGCCTTCCGGGCGGTGGCCGGCACGCCGGAGGCGGGCGAGAGCATCGACGGCGAGACCTTCGACGGCGAGACGGAGGCCGCGATCTTCCCCGGCGAGCTGCCCGAGCGGCCCGAAGCCGTGCTGGAAGGGGCAGTGCCGCCGGGCTCCCTGCGCTTCCCGCGCTTTCGCCCACCACAGGTCGCCCGCGATGCGCTCGGCCGCCCGGGCCGCCTGCCGCAGATCCGCCTCGACCGCGCCCTGAACTTCCTGATCGGCGACCGCCTCGCCTGAAGGTCCTGATGACCAATCCCCCGACCCACAAGCCCCGCGCCTTCCGCCTGCCGCCCGCCGGCACCGAGGCCCCGGCCGCTCCGCCGCCGCCCGGGACCGAGACGGCGCTCGCCGACGGCGTGCGTGTGGTGGAGGAACCGTTCGAGATCGTCGAGGCCGCCGACGGCGTCGCCGTGCCGGTGGCGCCGCGCTCGCGCGCACCCTGGGCGACGCTGCTGCTCTCGGCGCTGGGGGGCCTCGCCTCGCTGGGAATCGGCCTCGCCATCGAGCGGCTGATCGCCGACCTGTTCTCCGCCGCGCCCTGGCTCGGCATCCTGGCGCTCGTGCTGCTCGCGGTCGCCGTGGTGGCGCTCGCGGCCATCGTCTGGCGCGAGGTGGCGGGCGTGCTGCGCGAGCGCCGCATCGAGGCTTTGCGCGAAGAGGCCCTCGACGCGCTCCGCTCCCGCGACCACAGCGCCGCCAAGGCGGTGGTGCGACAGCTCTCCGGCCTCTATGCCGAGCGCCCGGCGATGAGCGCCGCCCGCGCCCGGCTCACCGCCCTCGACGACCAGATCCTCGACGTCGAGGACCGGATCGGCATCGCCGAGGCCGAGCTGCTGGCCTCCCTCGACCGCTCCGCCAAGGCGGCGGTGGCGGAGGCGGCGAAG
>NZ_LABZ01000034.1 GCF_001043955.1 Methylobacterium tarhaniae
CCGGCTCCGACCTCGCCTCGGTCCGCACCAAGGCGGTGCGGGAGGGCGATGGCTGGCGGGTCAACGGCACCAAGCTGTGGACCACCAACGCCACCCACTGCCAGTTCATGATCCTGTTCTGCCGTACCGGGCCGCTCGACCGCGAGCACCGGCATGCCGGCACGAGCCAGTTCATCGTCGATCTGAGCCTGCCCGGAATCACCATCCGCCCGGTCCGCAACCTCGTCGGCGAGCACCATTTCAACGAGGTCGTGTTCGAGGACGCAGTACTGCCCGAGGACGCGCTGCTCGGGCGCGAGGGCGAGGGCTGGGCCCAGGTCACCGGCGAGCTCGCCTACGAGCGCAGCGGGCCCGAGCGCTTCCTGTCGTCGTTCTGGCTCCTCGTCGAGCTGGTGCGGGCACTGCAGCCGGCGGCCGACGCGCGGGCCGAGATCGCGCTGGGGCGGCTCGGCGCGCAGCTCATCACGCTGCGGCGGATGTCGCGCTCGGTGGCGGGCCTGCTCCAGGCCGGCGCCGATCCGGCGCTGGAAGCCGCGATGGTCAAGGATCTCGGCGCCCTCGTCGAGCAGGAGATCCCCGAGATCGCCCGCGACCTCATGGCCGAAGGTCCGCCGACGCTGCAGAGCCGGACCTTCGCGCAGGTGCTGGCCTACACCACGCTGCACGCGCCGTCCTTTTCGCTGCGCGGCGGCACGCGCGAGATCCTGCGGGGCATCATCGCCCGCGGGCTCGGGCTCAGATGATCGGAGACGCATGATGACCGACGCGGTGCTCTACGAGCAGGATGGCGGGATCGTCACCCTGACGCTCAACCGGCCGGAGAGGCGCAACCCGATCTCCGAGCGCGACGTCGTCGACGGCCTCGTCGCGGCCCTCGGCCGGATCGGCGCCGATCCGTCCGTGCGGGTGGCGATCCTGACGGGGGCCGGCTCGGCCTTCTCGTCCGGCGGGGACCTGCGGGCGATGCAGGACGCGCTGGAGGAGCGCGCCCAGGATCCCAGCTCCACCATGGCCTACTACACGCAGGGCATCCAGCGCATCCCGCTCGCCTTCGAGGCCCTCGACGTGCCGGTGATCGCGGCGGTGAACGGCCCGGCGATCGGCGCGGGCACGGACCTCGCCTGCATGTGCGACCTGCGCATCGCCGCCGATACGGCGCGCTTCGCCGAGAGCTTCGTCAAGATCGGCATCATCCCGGGCGACGGCGGCGCCTGGCTGCTGCCGCGGGTCGTCGGCTGGTCGAAGGCCTGCGAGATGGCGCTCACCGGCGACATCGTCTCGGCCGCGGAGGCTCTAGCCTGCGGGCTCGTCTCGCAGGTGGTGCCGGCCGGCGAGCTGATGGCGGCGGCCCGGCGGCTCGCCGAGCGCATCGCCGTCAACCCGCCCCAGGCGGTCCGGGCGACGAAGCGCTTGCTGCGCGAGGGACGTTTCGCGACCCTTCCCTCGTTCCTGCAGCTCTCGGCCACGGCGCAGGCGGTCGCGCACACCACCACGGAGCACCGGGAGGCGCTCGCCCGGGCTCTCGCGCGGACATCGAAGGGGTAGAGCATCGTCCAGCCACGCTATTCGCGCCCTTTCCCGGATCTCCTTCCGCGATCGCTCCAGTCGTCCGGGGAAGGGCGTGGCTCTCGAGACAGCGTCAGTTCGTGAGGCGCACCTCCATCGGCGTGCCATGTACGGTGATAGTAGCGAGATCGACTTGCGGCGACAGCCCAAAACAGAATCGTCCGTGTTCGCTCTGCTCTCGCATGACAGGATTCTGCGCTCCGCTTCACCTCCGGAGCTGGCTGATGATCATCGATTCCGTCGCGCGCCGTACCGGACGGATCGATCCTGACACCCCGACCCGTTTCACAAAGAACAGGCATCGACGATGACCACCAGAAACCCCATGTCCCTCATCGGCCGTACGGTGCTCGTCACCGGGGCCAGCCAGGGCATCGGCCTCGGGGTCGCGACGCTCGCGGCGGAATTGGGCGCGAACGTCGTCCTGGCCGACATGAACGCCGCCGGGCTCGAGACCGCGCACGCCGCCTTCGCCCCGGACCGCGTCCTCACCGGGGCGGGCGACGTCGCCGATCCGGACTTCGTCGAGGATCTCGTCGCGCAGGCCTCGTCGCGCTTCGGTGTGGTCGACGGGCTGGTGAACACCGCCGGCATCACCCGCCCGGCGATGATCGACAAGATGACGCTCGCGCAGTGGGACCAGGTCCTGCGGGTCCACCTCACGGGCGCATTCCTGTGCATGCAGGCCGTCGGACGCCGCCTGATCGCCCGGCACAAGGCCGGCGAGCCCGTGCCGGCGGCGATCGTCAACGTATCGTCGGATGCAGGGCGCCAGGGGACGATCGGCCAGATCAACTACAGCGCCGCGAAGGCCGGTATCCTCGGCGCCACGATGAGCGCGGCCCGGGAATGGGCCCGCTACGGGATCCGGACGAACACGGTGTCGTTCGGCGTCGTCGAGACACCGATGACGGAGGTGGTCCGCAGCGAGAAGTTCCGCGACACCTACCTGGCCAAGATCCCGCTCGGCCGCTGGAGCACGCCCGAGGAGGTCGCGCCGCCGGTTTGCTTCCTGTTGTCCGAGGCCGCCTCCTTCATCACCGGCCAGTCGCTGTCCGTGAACGGCGGCAGCGAGATGAACGCCTAGGGCACTGCCCGGTCGCGCTGCAATCGGGCAGTGCCCTAGGTCTTTGATTGTGCGGCATTCTCTTCGACGAACCGGTATCCGCTTCGTCGGACAATGCTCTCGCCGAGGGCCCGGACCGCGGGGAGCGTGCCGCAGCCGAAACAAGATCCACCACAATAAGATCCAGGGAGGAACATCATGAGAAGGACCATCAATCTCGCGCTGCTGCTCGGCTTGCTGGCAGCACCGGCGGCGGCGCAGAACGAGAAGCCGATCAGGATCGGCGTCCTGAGCGACCTCGGCGGCGCGTTCGCGGATGTGAGCGGGCCGGGATCCGTCCTCGCGGCGAAGATGGCGGCAGAGGATTACCGGGCCCGGCACCCGGGCCGTCCGGTCGAGGTCATCTCGGGCGACCACCAGAACAAGGCCGATATCGGCTCGACCATCGCCCGGCGCTGGACCGACACCGAGGCCGTCGACCTGATCATCGACGTCCCGAACTCGGCCGTCGCCCTCGCGGTGAGCGAGATCGTCAAGGCGCGCAACCGCACTTTCCTGGTCACGGGCGGCGTCTCGAGCGCGCTCACCGGCACGCAATGCTCACCGAACACCGTCCACTACTCGCTCGACACCTGGACGATGGCGAACGTGCCGACCCAGGCTCTCGTCGCCCAGGGCGGCAAGACCTGGTACTACGTCACGGCCGATTACGCCTTCGGCCACGACATGCAGCGGCAGTCGACGAAGGCCTTGGAGAAGTCCGGCGGCAAGGTCGTGGGCAGTGTCAATTATCCGTCGAACACGATGGATTACTCGTCGTTCCTGCTCCAGGCCCAGGCCTCCAATGCCGACGTGATCGCGCTCGCCGCCGCCAACGGCGACTTCGTCAACGCGATGAAGCAGGCGGTCGAATTCAACCTGATGGGCGGCAAGCAGAAGGTGGTGGGCCTCGCCGTCTACATCTCGGACATCATCTCCCTGACCTCCCGCATCGCCAAGGGCGCGGTCGTGACCAACAACTGGTACTGGGACCTCAACGACCAGACGCGGGCGTTCAGCGCCCGGTTCGCCAAGCGGTTCAACGGCAAGGTGCCGACGGATCTCCAGGCCGGTGCTTACGCGGCCGTCACCAACTTCCTCGCCGCCGCCGACGAGGTCGGGGCTTCGTCCGACGGCCGCGCGGTCGTGGCGAAGATGAAGTCGCGCCCGAACCACGATCCGCTCTACGGCGAATCGACGATCCGCCAGGACGGCCGGCGCACGACCCCGGTCTACGTGTGGACCGTGAAGGATCCGACGCCCGGCAAGACCTACGACCTGTTCGAACTGCTGCGCACCGTGCCGGTGAGCGAGGCCTACCGGCCGCTCGCGGAGGGCGGCTGCCCCCTGGTGACGGCGGCGAACTAGGGACGCCCCAGGCACGCGCAGAGGCTTGCGCCCCAAAATTATACTCCGTAGTATGTTTGTATCACGTCGATCGGAAGCCATGCGCCAAGCTCTCGAAGGGGCGGACATCGTCCCGCTCACGATGTCGCTGATCCAGCTGACGGGCGACCTGACGCTGCTCGACGCGGTCAGACCCCATATCCGGGGTCCGTGGGACTATTCGCACTCGGTGCCCGACGACCTCGCCGCCGCGATCCGGTCCCGCCTCGACGCGGAGCTCGACCGGCTCGCGGCGGGCGGACAACCCGCGCTGGCAACGCCCGCGCCGGACCGGATCCGGGCGATGATGTCGGCGGCCGTCGGCGAGGAGGTGCCGGCGGAGTACGTCCCGATGCTGCTGCAGCAGATGAGCCTCGTTGCGGAACCGGCCGCCCCGCCCGAGCCTGAAGCCCCCGTCGATGCCGGTCGGTTCCGGGTCGTCATCGTCGGGGCCGGCGTCTCAGGCATCGCCGCCGCGATCAGGCTGCGGCAGGCCGGCATTCCCTTCCTCGTCATCGAGAAGAACCCCGAGGTCGGCGGCACCTGGTACGAGAACCGCTACCCCGGCTGCGCCGTCGACACGCCCAACCACTTCTATCAATTTTCCTTCGAGCCGAACAACAACTGGCCGCGATATTATTCCCATCGCGAGAGCATCTGGGATTATCTGAATCGCTGCACCGACAAGTACCGTATCCGCGACGCGATCCGCTTCGGGTGCGAGGTCGTCTCGGCCCATTTCGACGAGGCGTCGCACCGGTGGCGGGTGACCTGCCGCGACGAGGCCGGCCGGGAGACCGTCGAGGCCGCCAACGCCCTGATCTGCGCGGTCGGCCAGCTCAACCGGCCGGCCGTCCCGGCCCTCCCGGGACTCGCGGACTTCAACGGGGAGACCTGCCACACGGCCACCTGGACCGAGGGCACCGACTTTGCGGGCAAGCGCGTCGCGCTGGTCGGGACGGGTGCGAGCGGCGTCCAGATCGGTCCGCGGATCGCCGGCACGGCCGCGTCGCTTCACGTCCTCCAGCGCTCGGGAGCCTGGATCGTCCGCAGCCCGAACATCCACCGCGAGGTCTCGCCCGACAAGACCTGGGCGCTCGACGCGATTCCGTTCTACGCCGCCTGGTACCGGTTCCAGCTGTTCTGGGGCTTCGCCGACGGCCTGTTCCAGGCCCTGCGGATCGACCCGGCCTGGCATGGGGCGCCCGGCTCGATCAGCGCGCTCAACGAGCATTACCGGACGCGCATGCTCCGCTACATCGAGCGCGAGCTCGAGGGACGCCCGGATCTCCTCGCGAAGGCCGTTCCCGACTACCCGCCGTTCGGCAAGCGCGTGCTCGCCGATCCGGGCTGGTTCTCCATGCTGCGCCGGGACAATGTCTCGCTCGAGACCGCCGGCATCGCGCGCGTCGAGCCGGAGGGGATCCGCCTCGCGGACGGCCGGCTGATCGCGGTCGACGCCATCGTCTTCGCCACCGGGTTCCAGGCGGGCCGGATGCTCTGGCCGATGGACATCCGCGGCCGGGGCGGGCGGAGCATCCGGGACGTCTGGGGCGACGACGACCCGCGCGCCTATCTCGGCATCACGGTGCCGGGCTTCCCGAACATGTTCGTGATGTACGGCCCGAACACCAATCTCGGCCATGGCGGCAGCGCGATGTTCCTGGCCGAGTGCCAGGTCCGCTACACCCTGTCGTGCCTCACAGCGATGATCGCGCAAGGGTGGGCCGAGATGGAGTGCCGGACCGACGTCCACGACGCCTACAACCGACAAGTCGACGACGAGTTGTCGACCCTGGTCTGGACCCATCCGAGCGTGAACAGCTGGTACAAGAACGCGAAGGGCCGGATCACGACCAACCAACCCTGGCGATTGGTCGATTACTGGCGGATGACGAAGGACGTCGATTTTTCCGACTACCACACGATGGCGGCTTGACCGCCGGTCCGGGGAGGAAACCATGGCCGACAGGCCTCTTTTCGGCGAGGGCGCGGCCTTCGTCATCGGCGGCAGCGGCGGCGTCGGCCAGGCGATCTGCCAGGCGCTGGCGGAAGCGGGGACGAACGTCGCCCTCACCTACCGGAGCAACGAGGAGAAGGCGCGCGGCGTCGTGCGCGCGATCGAGGGGCAGGGCCGGCGGGCGTCGGCCCTGCCCCTCGACCTCACGGATCGGGCGGGCACGGCCGCCGCCGTCGCGCGGGTCGCCGCCGAGTTCGAGGGCATCCACTCGCTCGTGCTGGCGACGGGCGCCGACATCAGCATGTCGTACACGGCCGAGATCGACCCAGATGAGTGGGACCGGACGATCGCGGGCGACTTGACCGGCAGCTTCAACGTCCTGCGCGCCGCGATCCCTCATCTTCGCGCGGCGCGCGGCGCGGTGGTGGCGATCACCTCGGCCGGCCTCGTCCGGCACCCGCCGAAGGATATCCTGTCCGTCGTCCCGAAGGCCGGAATCGAGGCGCTGATGCGCGGCATCGCCCGGGAGGAGGGCCGCTGGGGCGTCCGGGCGAACGCCATCGCTCTCGGGGTGATCGATACCGGCCTGTTCCACCGGCTGGAGCAGCGGCTCAGCCCGGATTTCGTCGAGGCGATGCGGCGCAACACGGCCCTGCGCCGGTTCGGAACCGCCGCGGAGGTCGCCGATCTCGCGGTGTTCCTGGCCTCGGCGCGGTCCGGCTTCATCACCGGCCAGAGCATCGCGCTCGACGGCGGCTACTCGGTCTGAGCCGCGTTCGCGCGCGGCTCCCCCCTCCCTCGTGGTCGCGGCCGTCCTCCGCGACGAACCATGCACCGGGAACGACGGCTATGGCGGAACAACGGCCCACGATCGGACGGCTCCTGCGGGACTCAGCCCGCCTGCACGGTGAGACGGCCTTCGTCGACGACGAGGCCGGCGCGATCACGTTCGCGGCGTTCGACCGGGACGTGGACCGCTTCGCCGCCGGCCTCCTCCGCCTGGGGATCGAGCGCGGGGACCACGTCGCGGTCTGGCTGCCGAACGGGCGCGACTGGATCCTGGCCTTCTGCGCGGCGGCGCGGATCGGCGCGGTGATCGTGCCGGTGAACACGCGCTACAAGCTCGACGAGGTGCGCTACGTCCTTGAGCAATCGGACGCCAAGGCCCTCGTCATGCTGCCGCGCCTGTGGCGGACCGATTCTTACGCGATGCTGCTCGAGATCGCGCCGGGCGTCGCCGAGGCGGCGCCTGCCGGCCTCGCGGTTCCCGAGCTCCCGGCCCTTCGGACCGTGATCCTCGCCGACGAGGCCCCGCTGCCGGGCACCGTCACGATGGCCTCGGTGATGAACGGGGACATCGCCGGGATCGCGGAGGCGGAAAGTGCCGTCATCCCGTCGGACCTGCTCCTGATCTGCTACACGTCGGGAACGACCGGCAAGCCGAAGGGCGTGATGCACAGCCATCACGTGATCCGCCAGGCGACGCGGGTCGGGACCGCGATGCATGTCGAGCCCGGCGACCGGGTCATGGCGCACATGCCGTTCTACCACTCCGCCGGCCTGTTCATGGCGCTCATCCCCGCCCTCGCCCTCGGCGCGACGCTGGTGCCGATGGTGCAGTGGGACACCCGGGGGGCGCTCTCGCTCATCGAGGCCAAGCGCGTCACGATGTTCGGCGGCATCCCAACGCACTACTACGACATGGTCGAGGCGGTCAGGAACCACCCGGCCGATACGTCGAGCCTGAAGGCGGCGTGGATCGGCGGTTCCGCCGTGATGCAGGAGACGTTCGAGGGCATCAAGCGGACGCTCGGCATCGACAAGCTCCTTTCGACCTACGGGATGACGGAGAACACGATCTCGACCTCGTTCAATGCCTGGGACGATCCGGCCGAGATCTGCTGCCGCAATCAGGCGCCGCTCCTGTCGGATTGCGAGGTCAGGATCGTCGATCCGGAGACCGGGGCCGAGAGGCCGCCCGGGCAGGACGGCGAGGTCTGGTGCCGCGGCGACACCGTGATGATCGGCTACTACAAGGATCCCGCGGCGACGAAGGCCACGATCACGCCGGACGGCTGGCTCCGCACCGGGGACATCGGCAACCTCGACGCCCGCCGCTACCTCACGATCACCAGTCGCCTCAAGGAGATGCTGAAGATCGGCGGCACCAACGCCTCGCCGATCGAGATCGAGCAGCACCTCGCGGCGCATCCCTCCATCCGCTCGTCGGTCGTCGTCGGGGCGCCCGATGCCCGGCTCGGGCAGGTCGCCTACGCCTTCGTGGAGCTGCACGCCGGGGCCGATGCGACGGGTGCGGAGATCGTCCGCTTCTGCGCCGACCGGATGGCGGACTACAAGGTTCCGCGCCACGTCGCGTTCGTGGAGGAGTTCCCCCGCACCGCGACGGGCAAGATCCAGCGGGCCGTCCTCGCCCGGCAGGCCGAGGCGAACCTCGCGGGCGGGCAGACCGACTGACCGGATTGGCGGACGGAGCGCACGATGATAGCCCGCTCGGCCGCTTGTGTCGGCAACGGTGCGGGCGAACCGGACGAGGGCTCATGCGAGGACCCATGGCGGCAGGCACGAGGACGCGCACCCGTGCGGGATCGGCGGAGCGCGACGGCGCCCCCCACGGCCCGGACGAGAACAGGGCCGAGGTCCTGCGCGCCGCAGCGATCGCCTTCATGGCGCACGGCTATGCCGCGACGTCGATCGACACGGTCGCCGACGCGCTCGGCGCCACGAAGGGACGGGTCTACTACTATTACCGCAGCAAGACGGACCTGTTCTTCGACATCCACCGGCAGGCGATGACGATGAACCTGTCGGTGATGCGCCCGCTCGCCACGAGCGCCCGTCCGCCCCGCGACCGGCTGGTCTCGATGGCGCGGACGCACGCCATGCTGGTGATGGACCACCTGCCGACCCAGCGGGTCCTCAACCAGGGCGTCGAGCTCCACCTGTCCGGGCGGACGACCGCACCCCAGCGCGACGTCCTGGCCGAGCTGATGGCCATGCGTAGCCAGTTCGAGCGCCTCTACGTCGACGTGCTGGCGGAGGGGGTCGCCTCCGGGGACTTCCGCGCGCTCGATCCGCGACTCGGCGCGAAATCGGTGCTCGGCGCACTCAACTGGATGACCGTGTGGTACAGCCCGCGCCCGGACGAGTCGGCGGAGACGCGCGACCGCATCGCCGACGAGCTCGCGACGTTCGTCCTCCACGCCGTACGGGCCGCGCCGTGACCCGGGACGACCTGTATTTCGACGACGTCGCCGTCGGCAGCGAGTTCGTCAGCGGCGAGCGCCTCGTGACCGAGCGCGATCTCACGTCATTCGCGGAGATCTCGGGCGACCACCATCCGATCCACGTCGATCCGGATTTCGCGGCCAGGAGTGTCTTCGGCCAGCGGATCCTGCACGGGCCGTTCGGCATCGCGGTCGTGCTCGGCCTATTCGGCCAGTTCCGGTCGTTCGCCGCCGCGGCGGTCGCGCTCACGGACATCCAGGACTGGCGGTTTCGCGCGCCGATCTTCGTCGGCGACCAGTTGACCCTGCGGATGCGGATCGGCGCCAAATCCGCCGGCAAGTCGGGCCGCCACGGGATCGTCCAGCGCGACATGAGCCTCGTCAAGCAGGACGGGACCGTCGCCCAGGACGGCCGGATGGGGCTCCTGATGGCCTGCCGGGCGGCGCCGCCGGAGGTGTAGGCTCCCCCGGCGAGGCTGTCGTGACGTCGAAGGATCACCGCGCGAGCGGCGACACGACGTCGCTGAACGCCGTCGCGAGCGAGGTTTCGACGTCGATGACGGTCGGGACGCCGGCGGTCGAGGCCTCGTGCAGGGCCTCGTGCAGCGCCGTATCCAGCTCGTCGGGGGCGGTGACCTTGATGCCGCGGCACCCCATCGCCCGCGCCATCGCGGCGTGGTCGAACTCGTCGAACCGGGTCGCGAAGTCGCCGCGGGAATGCTTGGACCAGCCGAGCGCGTGGTTGTTCAGGATCAGCGTGACGATCGGGACGTCGTTCTCCAAGGCCGTCATCAACCCGTTCATGGTCATGGCGAAGCCGCCGTCGCCGCAGACCGCGACGACGGGCCGGTCGGGATGGACGATCTTCGCGGCGATCGCCGAGGGGATGGCGTAGCCCATCGGTCCGGCGCCGGCGGCCTGCAGGAACGAGCCCGCCCGCTTCGACTGGAAGTCATGCGTCATGAAGATGCGGTTCTCGCCCGCGTCGCAGGTCACGAGACCGTTCTCCGGCAGCGCCTCGTTCAGCGCGGCGATGATGCGCTGGGGGGCGACCGGCGAGCCCCCGGCGGCGCGTTCCGGGCCGTCGAAGTAGCCGTGGGCCCGGCGGAGGGCCGCGACGCGGGCGAGGCCGGCGGCAGCGTCGCGGCGCCGCCCGAGGGCCTCGCGGAGCTGCTCCATCACCGTCCCGGCCTCGCCGAGCAGGGGATGCTCGACAGGGAAGGTCCACGACAGGTTGCGCGGCTCGACGTCGATCTGGATGAAGGTCTGGCGCTCGGGATCGAGGAGGGCCGGGTTCTCGCGGGCGGTGTCGGAGGCGGTCAGCTTGGAGCCGACGATCAGGACACAATCGGCCTCCTGCACGCAGGCATTCGCGGCTTCGAGCCCGAACGTGCCGAAGACGCCGAGGGCCAGTGGATGGGTCTCGGCCATCACGCTCTTGCCGGACGGCGTCGACACCACCGGGATCCCGGCTGACTCCGCCAGGGCCCGCAGGGGCTCGAAGGCCTGGGCGATGCGCACGCCGTTACCGGCGACGATCACCGGACGCGCGGCCCGCGCCAGCGCCTCGGCCGCATCCGCGACCGCCGCCTCCGAGGCGCGCGGCAGCGCCCCCGGCAGGTAGGCGCCCGTCGGGTAGAGCCGCGGCATCGTCCCGGGGCCGACGCGCCCCGCCAGGGCGGCGATGCTGTAGAGGACCGCCACCGGCCCGCGCTGGCCGGCCAGCGCGTGCTTGATCGCGAGCTGGGTGCCGTGCACCGCGGATGCCGGGTCCAGAGCCGGGAAGACCTCCTTCGTGACCCCCCTGAAGGCCGTCCGGGCGTCCCAGTTGCCGTACTCGCCCGTACCCGACTGATAGGGTGCGTGCAGCGAGAAGGCGGGCGTATCGCTCAGGTCGGTCAGGAGCAGCATCGGCGAGGAGGAGAGCAGCGCCTCGATCGTCCCGAGCAGGCCGTTGCCGAGCACCCAGGGGCCCTGGCCCAGGAGCACGCCGGGCCGTCCCGTCAGCCGGCCGTAGGTCTCGGCCATCACGGCGCCCAAGGATTCTTCGCGCACGAGCACGGTCCGGATGCTGTTCTGCCGCTTCGACAGGGCTGTGAAGACGTGGCCCGTATGGCCGCCGGAGATGCCGAACACGGTGTCGATCCCGGCCTGTTCGAGCACCAGCGCGATGGCGTCGCCCGTCGGCATCTCGTCGTCGAGGAGGCGTTGGATGGGCATGGGGTCCGTCCGTCGTTAGAGGCCTTGAGCGGGATGCGCGGGCGGGGTCAGCCCATGAAGAAGCCGCCGTTCACGTCGAGGGTGGCGCCGGTGATGAAGCCCGCCTCCTCGGAGGCGAGGAACGCGACCGTGGCAGCGATGTCGTCGGCGGTGCCGATGCGGCCGACGGGGATCCGCTGGACGTACTCGCGGTTGGCGTCCGCGCCGGCGACGGCGGCCATCGGGCTCTCGATGCGGCCGGGCGCGATGCAGTTCACCGTCACCCCGTCGCGCCCGACCTCGGAGGCCAGGACACGGGAGAGGCCGATCATGCCGGATTTCGAGGCCGCATAGGCCGCCCCCGCGATGTCGGCCCGCGTGCGCGCCGCCTGCGAGGCGATGTTCACCACCCGGCCGAAGCCGCGTTCCTGCATCGCCGGAGTCGCCGCCCGGCAGAGCAGGAAGGCGCCGGTCAGGTTGACGGCGAGCACGCGGTTCCACTCGGCGAGGTCGGTGTCGCGGACCGGGATCTTCCTGCCGTCGCGCTTGGGCGAGATGCCGGCATTGTTGACCAAGATGTCGAGGCTGCCGTGGTCGCGCCGGGCCCGCGCCACCACCTCGCCGCACCAGGCCTCGTCGGTGACGTCGCCCGGCACCGCATTCACCCGGTGGCCCTTCTCCCGCAAGGCGGCGGCGCTGTCGGCGAGATGGGCTGCGACGTCGGTGATCAGGACGATCGCGCCCTGCATGGCCAGGCGCTCGGCGATGCCGAGCCCGATGCCGCCGGCCGCGCCGGTCACGAGGGCGACGCGCTGTGTTCCGCGGGTCATGGTCTTCCCTCCCTGTCAGCTCTGCTGCGGCCGCACGACGACCTTCGAGGCTTCCTTGGTGAGCGAGAGCCGGAAGCCCTCGATCGTGTCGGCGAGGCCGACGCGGTGCGAGATCAGCGGCCGGAACTCCTCGCCGGATTCGGCGAGGAGCTTCAGGACGGTCGCCCAGGTCGACCGCAGGGCGCCGTGCGAGCCGCGCAGCTGGTGCTTGCCGCGCACGAGCGCGGTCAGGTCGACCGAGACAGGCCGGGAATGGATGCCGGCGGCGACCAGGATGCCGCCCCGGCGCAGGACCGAGAGGCCGTCGGTCACGCTCGCGGCCACCCCGGTCGCCTCGAACACCCGGTCGACCTTGCCGCCGGCAAGGCGGGTGACGGCGGCAGCCAGCTCCTCCTCGGCGAGATCGACGGTCGCGGCGAAGCCGAGCCGCCGGGCACAGGCGAGGCGCACGGAATCATCCTTTCCGACGACGATCACCTTCGCAGCCCCGGCGCGGCGGGCCATCAGGGCGATGCCGAGCCCGATCATCCCGGCGCCGAGCACGACGACGGAGTGGCCAAGCCTCACCTCGCCGGTCTCCACCGCCCGCGCGCTGACGCAGAGCGGTTCCGTCAGGGAGGCGAGCTCGGAATCGACGCTGTCGGGCAGCGCGAAGCACGAGGCGGCCGGCGCCGCGACATGGGTCGCGAAGGCGCCGTGACGGGTGAGCCCCAGGGTGACCTTACGCTCGCAATTCTCGGGCTGGCCCTCGCGGCAGGCCGGGCAGGCGCCGCAGGAGATCGACGGCCACACCGTGACGCGCTGCCCGATCTCGGGAAAGGCGACGTCGGGCGCCGCCTCGACCACCGTCCCGGCGAATTCGTGGCCGACCGTGAGTGGCATGAGCGGCGTCATCCACTCGTAGCCCGATGTCCACTCGTAGACGTGGACGTCGCTGCCGCAGATGCCGCAGGCCTCGACCTCGATCAGGACCTCGCCGGGCCCGGGAGCCGGGCGCGGCACCTCCGCAAGGGTCAACCCGTGTTCGGGCTGGGATTTCTGCACGGCGAGCATGGTGGTGCGACCTCCCGAAGGTTTGGTGTCAATCATCGTGTGCGTAGCGGCGCCCGAGCCCGACGAGCCCGGTCGCGAGGAGCGCCAGCCCGAGGGCGACGAGCCCCAGGGCGATCGGGCGCTCCCACAGCCCGCCGAGCAGGTCGCCGTCGGTGATGAGCAGCCATTGCCGCAGCGACCGCTCGAAGGTCGGGCCGAGCACGAAGGCGAGGATCAGCGGCGACAGGTCGTAATGCCCGCGGCGCAGCGCATAGCCGATCAGGCCGAACGCCACGGTCAGCCCGATGTCGAAGGTGGAGAGGTTGGTCGAGTAGACCCCGATCACGCACACCATCAGGATCATCGAGGCGAGGTAGGCCCGCGGAATCTCGAGCGCCTTGACGAAGAGGCCGATCAGCGGAACGTTCAGCACCACCAGGATGACGTTGCCGAGATACATCGACGCGATGACGCCCCAGAACACCTCGGGATGCTGCTCCATGATCAACGGACCGGGCACGACGCCGTGGATCAGGAAGGCGCCGAGCAGCAAGGCGGTGACCGCATTCGACGGAATGCCCAGAGTGAGGAGCGGCACGAAGGCCCCGGCCGTGCCCGAGTTGTTGGCGGCCTCCGGCCCGGCGACGCCCTCGATCGCGCCCTTGCCGAATTCGCGCGGGTCCTTGGCGAGCTTGCGCTCGACCGCGTAGGACAGGAACGAGGCGAGGACCGCGCCGCCGCCCGGCAGGAGCCCGACCACGAAGCCGAGCACCGAGCCGCGCGCGATCGGCATGACGCTGCGCCGGGCCTCGTCGCGGTCCGGCAGGAAGGCGAGGAGGCGGCGGGGCGGGGCCAGGATGGAAGCCGGCTCCTCCCGGGTCCGCGCGAGCATCAGCAATTCGGAGATGCCGAACAGCCCGATCGCCAGGGGCGCCACGTTCACGCCGTCGATCAAGTCCGGCAGGCCGAAGGTCATGCGGGGGGCGCTCGTGATCGGGTCGAGCCCGATCGTGCCGAGGGCGAGGCCGAACGCCGCCATCACCAGCGCCTTCAGCACGCCGGCCTCGGCGAAGAACATGATGAGGCAGAGGCCCGCGAACATCATGGCGGCGTACTCGCCGGGCCCGAAGGACAGGACGACCCGCGCGAGAAGCGGCGAGATGAAGGTCAGGCCGAGGATCCCGAGCGTGCCGGCCACGAAGGATCCGATCGCCGCAATCCCAAGCGCCGCGCCGGCGCGTCCCTTGCGGGCCATCTCGTAGCCGTCGAGGCAGGTGACGACAGACGAGGCCTCCCCGGGGATCCGCATCAGGACGGAGGTGATCGTGCCGCCATAGGCTACTCCGTAATAGATGCCCGACAGGAGGATGATCGCGCCCGTGACGTCCATCTTGAGCGAGATCGGCAGGAGCAGCGCGATCGTCGTCGTCGGGCCGAGGCCCGGCAGCACGCCGACCACCGTGCCGAGGAAAGCCCCGAGCAGACAGAGGGCGAGGTTGTCGACGGTCAGGAGGACCGAGACGCCGTGGAGGAGGCCGTCCGTCATGGTTCAGAGCAGCCTGACGACCCGCAGGCCGCGCTCGCCGGGGCCGTCGGGGAACTGGACGTTGAGGGCGGTGCCGAACAGGAGCACGATCGCGCCGATCAGCGCGACCGCATAGGCGAGCGAGGCGGACCAGGAGCGTCCCTCGGCGAAGCGGAGGATGACGAACACGGTCAGGAGGCCGGGCAGCACGAAGCCGAGCCAGGGAACGGCGGCGGCGATGGCCACGCAGGCCGCCGCGTAGATCGCGAAGGTCCGGTCGAGCCCGTCGGCCGGGGCATCCCGGTCGGAATCGGTCCCGTCTGCTTCTGCCTTGCCCGGTTCGGTCTTTCCTGGCGCGACGACCAGCGCGAGGGCGAGGCACCCCATCAGGCAGACGGCCGCCTTCGGCATCAGGCCCGGGCCCGGCCCGTCGTCGGTCCAGACCTCGAGGCGGCGGGTGGCGAGCCAGGCGGCACCCGCCGCGAGGGCGAGGCCGAGCGGAACGGCGCGGTGCGGGAGCGCGGGCATCGGCTACTTCCTTTTCGCCAGGCCGGCCTCGGCCAGGTCCCTGCCCATCTCGACGAGGCCTTTGTCGAGGAAGCCCCGATACTCGGCGCCGCTCATGTAGTTCGGCGACATCCCGAGCTGCTCGAAGGACTTGGCGACCTCGGGGCTCCGGGCGGCCTGGGCGAAGGCCTGCCGCAGGACGTCGAGTCGGGACGTGTCGATGCCCTTCGGGCCCGCGAGCCCGACCCACGAATCGATCGAGATCCCGTAGCCGAGATCGACCAGCGTCGGCATGTCGGGCCGCTCGGTCCAGCGGACGGGGCTCGCCGAGGCCAGGCCGCGCAGCCGGCCGGCCTCGATGAGACCCAGCATCTCGGTCGGCGTCTGGACGACGGCATCGACGTGCCCGCCGAGCGCCGCCGTCACCGCCTCCGCGCCGGACGGATAGGGGACGAACTGGAACCGCAGGCCGAGCTTCTTGCCGAGATTGGAGAGCGCGAGGTTGTTCGGCGGACCCGACGCCGCGAAGGTGACCCGCCGGGCCCGGGCCGCAGCGACGAGATCCTCCATCGACCGGATCTGCGAGGTCGCTGCGACCGCGATCCCGTAGCGGAATCGGCCGAACCCGCCGATGTAGTCGAAATCGTCGATCTTGTAGGAGACGTCCATCAGGTGCGGGCTGATCGCCATCGGGGCGAAGCTCGTGACCCCGATCGTGTGGCCGTCCGGCTTCTGGGCGGCCACGAAGGTCGGCCCGGTCGTCCCCTGCCCTC
>NZ_LABZ01000340.1 GCF_001043955.1 Methylobacterium tarhaniae
CTGCGCCTGCCGGGCAAGCTCGCCGATTGCTCGAAGGCCGGGGCCGCGGGCTCCGAGATCTTCATCGTCGAGGGCGATTCGGCCGGCGGCTCGGCCAAGCAGGCGCGCGACCGCGCCACCCAGGCGATCCTCCCCTTGCGCGGCAAGATCCTCAACGTCGCCTCGGCGAGCCGGGACAAGCTGGGCGCCAACCAGCTCCTCTCCGACCTGATCCTGGCTCTGGGTTGCGGCATCGGCAACCAGTACCGGCACGACGACCTTCGCTACGAGAAGGTCATCATCATGACGGATGCCGACGTCGACGGCGCCCACATCGCCTCGCTGCTGATCACCTTCTTCTACCGGCAGATGCCGAAGCTGATCGAGGAAGGGCACCTCTACTTGGCGGTCCCTCCCCTCTACCGGCTGACGCAAGGCGCCAAGAGCGCCTATGCCCGGGACGACCGGCACAAGGAGCAGCTGCTCAAGACCACCTTCAAGTCGGGCAAGGTCGAGATCGGCCGCTTCAAGGGCCTGGGCGAGATGATGCCCGGGCAGCTCAAGGAGACCACGATGGACCCGAAGAAGCGCACGCTGCTGCGGGTCGAGGTGGTGGAGGAGGCGAAGGCCGCCACCGGGGACACGGTCGAGCGGCTGATGGGCAACAAGCCCGAGGCGCGCTTCGCGTTCATCTCCGAACGGGCGGTCTTCGCCGACGAGATCGAGCTCGACATCTGATCCGG
>NZ_LABZ01000341.1 GCF_001043955.1 Methylobacterium tarhaniae
TGTTCCAATGGCACAGGCGGGACAAGGCGGAAGTCTGCGGGAATTCGCGAGATCGCCTTGTGGCTCTGGGGCTCGGCGCGTTCGAGCCGGCTGGTGACGTGGGGATGCCGCGCAGGTTCTCATGGCCCGCGGGAGCCGGCCTGCCTGGCAGTCCTGCACCTCTCCCCCCGGGGCTGCCTTCGTTGGGTTGCGCAGGTGGGATGATGGGGATGGTGGCCCCATCGTGCCCGAGGCGGGCTACGGCTGAGATCCGGCTTTTTCGGAGGCCCGAGAAGGCAGCGCCGCCTCACCTGGCAACGCCGGGCAAGCAAGGTGGCGTGGAGCATCATGGCTTGTCCTGCTGGGTCTAAGCGGGATCCGATGGGGGCTGGACCGCTCGCCCGACGAGGGGCGCAACGCAGCCATCCTCGACCTGCCCGCCCCGGCCAGAGATCAGGCATGGTTAATGCCAACAATAAGGATTGCAGGCGATTCTCCGGTTCCGCAGTCCCAGGAACCGATCGACTCCCAGGCTTGCCCGATCCCCTCCGCAATTCACCGAAATACGTAGTAAATCCCGAGGGCAATTTTACCCTCTTCCGGCTTTCGGCTTGCCTGGCGGGGCCTTGCCGTCTTCTCTCTCTGGCGAGCGCGGTGCTTGCGGGCACCGGCGTCCCATCCCCGCCACCCCTCGAGGAAGCCAGATCATGACCGCCCCGGTCACCCGTGCCGCCGCC
>NZ_LABZ01000342.1 GCF_001043955.1 Methylobacterium tarhaniae
CTCGGCGCCTATGCGGAAAAATCCCGGGTCAGGGGCGACTGGCTGGTCCCCCTGCCGGCGGCCCTCACCCCCGAGCAGGCGATGGCGGTCGGCACCGCCGGCTACACCGCGATGCTGGCGGTGCTGGCGCTGGAGCGTCACGGCCTCACCCCGGAATCCGGCCCGGCCCTGGTGACGGGCGCGGCGGGCGGCGTCGGCTCGGTGGCGATCTCGCTCCTCGCGCGGGCCGGATTCCGGGGTGAGGCCGTGACGCTCCAGCGCCAGCACCGCCAGCATCGCGGTGTAGCCGGCGGTGCCGACCGCCATCGCCTGCTCGGGGGTGAGGGCCGCCGGCAGGGGGACCAGCCAGTCGCCCCTGACCCGGGATTTTTCCGCATAGGCGCCGAGATGGGTCTCGCCGGTGCCCCAGCCGTTGAGCACCACGGCGTCGCCGGGCTTCCAGTCCGGGTGGGAGGAGGTCTCGACCACGCCCGCGAAGTCGATGCCCGGGATCATCGGCCAGCGCCGCACCACCGGAGCCTTGCCGGTCAGCGCCAGCCCGTCCTTGTAATTGAGGGTGGAGTGGGTGACCCGGACCGTGACGTCGCCGTCCATCAGCTCGGATTCGTCGAAATCCTTGAGCGCGACGCGTTGCCCGCCCTCGCCCTTCTCGATCACCACCGCCTTGAAGGTGCCCACGCTCCGCCTCCCTGCCCGCGCGCGGCGTTCCGGCCGCGTTCGCCTGATGGGTTGTGGAGCGCCCGGCCCCCGGCGGCAAGGCATCCGGCAGCGCGGCGGCCCGGACGGATCCGGGCCGCCGGAATCCGGCTCAGTAGCCGTCGTAGATGCTGCCGCCGCCGAAGACGAGGCCGGTGCCGGCACCGACCGCCGCCGCGCCCAGCCCGATCCCGGCCCCCGCGAGGCCGAGGCCCGCGCCGA
>NZ_LABZ01000343.1 GCF_001043955.1 Methylobacterium tarhaniae
CCGCCTCCGTTGCTCGGACCACGGCCTCGACGCCCCGCACCATCGCCCGCGGCGGCTTCGGCGGGACCGGGCGGGCGGTCGCGGCATCGGGGAGCGGTCACGGATCCGGGGGCGGCTGATGCGCCGCGTCGCGACCCTCGAGCGGCCCGACTGGCGGGAGCACGCGTCCCGCGCCGGCTTCCACTTCCACTCCTTCGACGGGGCGCCCTATTGGGACGAGAGCGCCCATTACGCCTTCAGCCTCGCGGAGATCGAGGACGACATCGAGGCGCCGAGCCGCGCCCTGCACGCGCTCTGCCTCGCCTTCGTCGCGCGCGCGGTCGAGGACGGCGAGATCCTCGCCTCGCTCGAAATCCCCGAGCACGCCTGGGACGCGATCCGGGCGAGCTGGCGCCGGCGCGATCCCGGGCTCTACGGCCGCCTCGACCTCAGCTACGGCGGCGCCGGCACGGGACCGGCCAAGCTCCTCGAATACAACGCCGACACGCCGACCGCCCTCTACGAGAGCGCGGTGTTCCAGTGGCTCTGGCTCGAGGATTGCCTCGCCCGGGGGCGCCTGCCGGCGGGCTGCGACCAGTTCAACGCCCTGCACGAGCGGCTGGTGGCGCGCCTCGTCACGATCGCCGCCGCGACCGGCGCGCCCCGCCTCGCCTTCGCGAGCTTTGCCGACGCGCCGGAGGATCGCGGCACGGTCGCCTATCTCCAGGATCTGGTTCTTATACACATGTGAA
>NZ_LABZ01000344.1 GCF_001043955.1 Methylobacterium tarhaniae
GGAGCGGCGAGGCGACGGATCGCTCCGCATCGGCGCGCTCGCCCGCAACAGCGACCTCGCGCACGATCCCGCCTTCGCCAGGGCCTATCCGGCCGTCGCCGAAGCCCTGCTCTCCGGCGCCTCGGCGCAGCTGCGCAACGCCGCCACCGCGGCCGGCAACGTGATGCAGCGCACCCGCTGCGCCTACTTCGCCGACACGGGAAGCGCCTGCAACAAGCGGGAGCCCGGCAGCGGCTGCGACGCGCGAGGGGGCGAGACCCGGCTTCACGCGATCCTCGGCTGGAGCGAGGCCTGCATCGCCACCCATCCGTCGGATTTCTGCGTGCCTCTCGTCGCCCTCGACGCGGCCGTGGAGATCGCCGGGTCCGCCGGCACCCGCACCGTCCCGCTCGAGTCCTTCCACCGCCTGCCCGGCGAGGCGCCGGAGCGCGAGACGGCGCTGGAGCCGGGCGAACTCGTCACCGCCCTCGTCCTGCCGCCGGACGCGGCGGGTTTCGCCGGCCACAGCCGCTACCTCAAGGTCCGCGACCGCACCTCCTACGCCTTCGCGGTGGTCTCGGCGGCGGCGGCCCCGCGGCTCCATCGCCGGCGCATCGCCCCGGCGGCGGCCGGGGTGCGCGGGCGGCGCCCCCCAACCCCGCCGGGCCCGGGGGGGGGGCGCCGCCGCCCCCGCCCCCCCCCCCCGCGGCGCCGCGTCTCTGGCGCGGGG
>NZ_LABZ01000345.1 GCF_001043955.1 Methylobacterium tarhaniae
CGCGGCCTCGACCTCCAGGGCGTGACCTGGTTCGAGGATCCGGTGGCGCTCGCCCGCTCGGGCGAGGTCGATTGCGTGGTCGAGCTGATCGGCGGCGCGGAAGGACCGGCCCGCGAGACCGTCGAGGCGGCGCTCGCCGCGGGCAAGCACGTGGTGACCGCCAACAAGGCGCTGCTCGCCCGCCACGGCCCGGCCCTCGCCCGCGCGGCGGAGAAGGCGGGCGTCGCGCTCGCCTTCGAGGCCTCGGCGGCCGGGGGCATCCCGGTGGTCAAGGCCCTGCGCGAGGCGCTGGCCGGCAACCGGATCTCCCGCGTCTACGGGATCCTCAACGGCACCTGCAACTACATCCTGAGCCGGATGGAGCTGGAGGGCCTGACCTTCGAGGCCTGCCTGAAGGACGCGCAGGCTTTGGGCTACGCCGAGTCCGACCCGACCTTCGACGTCGAGGGCTTCGACACCGCCCACAAGCTCGCGATCCTGACCAGCCTCGCCTTCGGCACCGAGCTCGACGCCGAGGGCGTCTCGGTCGAGGGCATCTCGGCGATCACCCCCCTCGACCTGCGCATGGCCGACGAGCTCGGCTACCGGATCAAGCTGCTCGGCGTCGCCGAGGCGACCGAGGCCGGCATCGAGCAGCGGGTCCACCCGACCATGGTGCCGAAATCCTCGGCCATCGCCCAGGTGATGGGCGTGACGAACGCCGTCACCATCGACACCGATGCGCTCCGCGAGCTGACCCTGATCGGCCCCGGCGCCGGCGGCGA
>NZ_LABZ01000346.1 GCF_001043955.1 Methylobacterium tarhaniae
CCCCTTGGTGGCCCGCCGTCGTCCGCGTCGCCTCACGGCGGCGCCACGACCGCATCAGAGGCCGGATACATGACTGCTCCTGAACCGACTGGCTCCAAGCCGATGCTCACAAACCCTTGCGAACCGGGGGCCGTCCATACATGACAGGGAGGGTTTCAGGGGCGCCTGTGGCACCGGATCATTCCCGAATCCACGATCACCGGAACGTCTTCCGCGGATCGAACGCGTCCCGCACCGCCTCGCCGGCGAAGATCAGCAGGCTCAAGGTCACGGCGATCACCGCGAAGCCGGTTAGGCCGAGCCAGGGTGCCTGCAGGTTGGCCTTGCCCTGCGCCAGCATCTCGCCGAGCGAGGGCGAGCCCGGGGGCAGGCCGAAGCCGAGGAAGTCGAGGGAGGTGAGCGTCGTGATCGAGCCGTTCAGCACGAAGGGCAGGAAGGTCAGCGTCGCCACCATGGCGTTGGGCAGGAGGTGGCGGAACATGATGCGGGCGTTGGAGAGCCCGAGGGCGCGAGCGGCCCGCACGTATTCGAAGTTGCGCGCGCGCAGGAATTCCGCCCGCACCACGCCGACCAGCGACACCCACGAGAACAACAGCAGGATCCCGAGCAGCACGAAGAAGCTCGGGGTGATGATCGACGAGATGATGATGAGCAGGTAGAGCGACGGGATCGCGGTCCAGATCTCGATCACCCGCTGAAAGACCAGATCGACCCAGCCGCCGAAATAGCCCTGCACCGCGCCGGCCAGCACCCCGATCACCGAGGAGACGAGGGCGAGCGTGAGGCCGAACAGCACCGAGAGGCGGAAGCCGTAGAGCAGCCGGGCGACGACGTCGCGGCCCTGGTCGTCGGTGCCGAGCCAGTTCCACTCGATGTCGCGGCAGGTCGCGCCGCCTGTCTTCTCCGCTACCGTCTTGCACTGGGCGTCCGTGAGGAGCCAGGTCGGCGGGGCGGGGGCCGGCACCGGCAGGTCGAGGTTGTGGGTGTTGTAGGAGAAGCGGATCGGCGGCCAGATCGCCCAGCCGTTCTCGGCGATCTCCTTGGCGATCACCGGATCGCGGAAGTCGGTGCGGGCGAGGAAGCCGCCGAACTTCTCCTCCGGATAGTCGACCACGATCGGGAACAGGATCTCGCCCTTGTAGGACGCGATGATCGGCCGGTCGTTGGCGATGAACTCGGCGAAGAGGCTGGCGACGAACAGCAGGCAGAACAGCACGAACGACCAATAGCCGCGCCGGTTCGCCTTGAAGTTCGCGAGCCGCCGCCGGTTGAGCGGCGACAGCCGCCCGGTCCCGGTCGTCCCCGAGAGCGGCAGGCTCACCGGGCCCGCCGCCGGCGAGGTGACGGGGATCGCGTCGAGCGCGGGGGCCGGAGGGCGCTGGTTCATGCGGCGTCCCCCGGCCGGGTGTCGGAGATCAGTCGAGGCGGGTCGCCGCGACGTCGATCACGCTGGGCTTCAGCGCGCCGCTGCGCTCCAGATGGCGGCGCAGCAACTGCACGTTGCGGCGGTTGGCCTTGAAGGCGGCATCGAACAGGTCGCCCACCAGGGGCACCGCACCGACCACGCCGTCGATCGCCACGTTCGCCGCCATGCGGGCGATCAGCCAGCGCGGCGCGCCGAGGCGCCTGGCCTCCCAGACGATGTAGGACGAGATCGCCGTGGTGATCGCGTCGCCGATCACCGGGATCAGGCCGACGATCGCGTCGAGGCCGATGCGCCGGTTGCCCGGCAGCAGGATCGCGGTGTCGAGGATGTGCGCCAGCAGCTCCAGCCGCGCCATCACCTGCTCGGGCGTGGAGCCCGCCATGGCCTGGCCGGCCTTGGCGCGCAACCCGAACGCATCGTCCTGGAAGCGGCCGTCCTTGAAGCCGCCCGCTTGGAAGTTGCCCGTTTGGAAGTCGCCACCGTTGCCGAAGGACCCGGCCCCGAAGGGCGGGACGCGGCCGGCCGTCTGCGAAGAGGTCATCCCGGGGCTCCGGAGCGTGTGCGTGGTGCTCATGAGCCAGGATGTGGCCCCGGCGCCCCGGCTCGACAAGGAGGCCCCGCATCAGCCCGCGCGCCCCGGCGCGAGGCCGCGCAGGCGCTCGAGGGCGCGGTCGAGGGTGTCGTCGCGCTTGGCGAAGCAGAACCGCACGATGGTGCGCACCGGCTGGTGGGCGTAGAAGGCGCTGACCGGGATCGCCGCGACGCCGTGCCGCCGCACCAGCCGCTCGCAGAAGGCGACGTCGTCGCTCTCGCCCAAGGGGGCGATGTCGAGGTTGAGGAAGTAGGTGCCGGCGGAAGGGAGCACGCTGAAGCCGAGTTCGGTCAGGCCGCTCGCGAACCGGTCCCGGGCGCGGGCGAACTCGGCCCGCATGCCCTCGAAGTAGGAATCGTCCTTGGAGAGCCCGTAGGCCACCGCCGCCTGGAGGTTGGGTGGCGTGGTGAAGGTGAGGAACTGGTGCGCCTTGGCGAGGCCCCGCATGAGGGGGGCCGAGGCCATCACGAAGCCGACCTTCCAGCCGGTGAGGGAGAAGATCTTGCCCGCCGAGCCGATCTTCACCGTGCGGTCGCGCATGCCGGGAAACGCCATCAGCGGCCGGTGGCGGCGGCCGTCGAACACCACGTGCTCCCACACCTCATCGCACAGGGCCACGGCGTCGTAGCGCTGGCAGAAGCCGGCGAGCCGCTCCAGGTCCTCGTCCGGGAAGACGGTGGCCGAGGGGTTGAGCGGGTTGTTGAGCAGCACGACCTTCGTGCGCGGCGAGAAGGCGGCGGCGAGCGCACCTTCCGTCAGCCGGAAATGCGGCGGCGTCAGGGTGACGAAGCGCGGCACGCCGCCGGCCCGGCGCACCAGCGGCAGGTAGGCGTCGTACATCGGCTCGAACAGCACCACCTCGTCGCCGGGCTCG
>NZ_LABZ01000347.1 GCF_001043955.1 Methylobacterium tarhaniae
CACGCCCGGCGCCACCTACACGGCGTCCTACCACACCAATGTCGGGCGCTACTCGACGACGTCGAACGGGTTCTCGAGCGCGGTGACGAACGGCCCGCTCACCGCGCCGTCGTCCGGCAACGGCGTCTACGCCTATGGCAGTTCCAGCCTGTTCCCCACCAACACCTACCAGAACACCAATTACTGGGTCGACGTCGTCTTCAACCCGAACAGCAGCGCCACCAACCAGGCACCGGCTGCCGTCAACGATACCGGCCCGGCGGTGACCCGCAATACCGCGGTGACGTTCTCGACCGCGACGCTGCTCGCCAACGACACCGACCCGAACGGCGACCCGCTCACGGTCACCGGCGTGAGCGCCCCCAGCAACGGCACCGTGTCGCTCGACCCGACCAACGCCACCGTCACTTTCACGCCGACCGCCAACTACACGGGGGCCGCCGGCTTCACCTACGCGATCTCGGACGGGCGCGGCGGCACCTCGTCGGCGAGCGTGGCGCTCACGGTCTCGGCGCCGAGCACCAGCGCGTTCAGCCTGTTCTCGTCCTCGGCGACGCCGGCGGCGACCAACACCAACGACCTCAACCCGGTCGAGCTCGGGGTGAAGTTCCAGGCCTCGACCGCCGGCTCGGTCAGCGCGGTCAAGTTCTACAAGGGCACCCAGGATACCGGCACCCATACCGGTACCCTGTGGTCGAGCACCGGCCAGAAGCTCGCCACCGCGACCTTCTTCAATGAGACCGCGAGCGGCTGGCAGACCGCCACCTTCTCGAACCCGGTGACGCTCACGCCCGGCGCCACCTACACGGCGTCCTACCACACCAATGTCGGGCGCTACTCGACGACGTCGAACGGGTTCTCGAGCGCGGTGACGAACGGCCCGCTCACCGCGCCGTCGTCCGGCAACGGCGTCTACGCCTATGGCAGTTCCAGCC
>NZ_LABZ01000348.1 GCF_001043955.1 Methylobacterium tarhaniae
TCCCGATGCCGAGCGTGGCTCCGGCCCCCTCGCCTGAGCCCTCCCCTCCCCCGGTCTTCACACCGCCGGTCCCGTCCGCGCCCCTGCCGCAGGCCGAGACGACCGAGGCCGCCGAACCGCCACCGGCCGCGACGGGTGCCATCGACCTCAACACCGCCAGCCTGGCGGAACTGAACGGCCTGCGCGGCGGCGGCATGATCGGCCGAGCGATCATCGCCAAGCGGCCCTACGCGTCGCCGAGCGACCTCCTGTCGAAGCGGGTCCTGAGCCGGGCGACCTACGAGCGCATCAAGGACCAGGTCACGGTGCGGTAGGCGGCAAGTCCCTAATGGGGAGGATCGCCTGGTAGCCGCCCCAGCTTGTCGGGATTGCGCGTGACATAGATCGCGACGATCCGGTCGCCTCGAATGGGCAGCCGGGCGGTGTGTCCATAGCCGCTACGACAGACGATCGCGACGCCGATGCCGTCTTCCGTCCGCGCGCCGTGGCAGCCGCATTCTTCGATGATGCGCATCATGCCCTCGTGCTCGAATGCATCCGGAAGGCATGACCACTCAGCTTGGCTGAGTGTGACATCCCGAGGGGAAACGGCCTCGATCCGGGGCGAGCCGATTGCGCCTCGACCCTAGGGCAGCGGCCCCCGATGCACCGCACCGGGGGCCGGTCCGATCACGCCGCCAGCGGCGCCGGGATCTCGGTCTCGCGCTCGTTGACGAGGTCGGCGGCGATGCGGCCGGATCCCGCCGCCATGGTCCAGCCGAGCGTG
>NZ_LABZ01000349.1 GCF_001043955.1 Methylobacterium tarhaniae
ACACGGCGCGGGCGAGTCTCCGGTCATGAAGATCCTGATTACCGGCCTGTGGATCTGCGCCGTCACCGTCGCCTCCTGCTACGGCGCGGTGACCTTCGGCGGCGGGATCTTCTCGGCCAAGAAGACCGAGCCGTATCTCGAAGGCTTGCAGTACCAGAAGCTCGCACCGATCAACATTCCGATGATCGCCGACGGGAAGGTCCAGGGTTACGTCATCGCGGTCCTGGTCTTCACCGCCGATGCCAAGCTGATGCACACTCTGCCGGTGCCGCCCAACGCCTTCGTGGTCGACGAGGCCTTCCGTCAGATCTACGCCGATCCGGCCCTCGATTTCCGCCGGCTGGCGAAATACGACATCACCAAGCGGCTGGCCGAGGTCCGGGCGAAGGTGAACGAGCGCCTGGGCGGCGATGTCGTGAAGGACGTGCTGGTGGACGAGATCAACTTCGTGGCGAAGCGGGAAGTGCGGTCGTAAGCCCGCCGACCAAGGTGCCGAGCCGAAGCCCCGCGCCCGCTTTCCACCCCACAGGGCCAATCCCGGGACCGCGCAGCGGAGCCCGGGAT
>NZ_LABZ01000035.1 GCF_001043955.1 Methylobacterium tarhaniae
GCGCGTCGGCGGGCTCGGCCCGGAAGACCTCGCGGTTGGCGGCGTCGTGCCCGGTCTCGAACATCGCCCGGACATAGGCGCTGCGGGTGAGGTCGCGCTGGATCGCCTGTTGCCAGGCGCGCTGCAGCACCTCGGTCGAGGCGGCGAAGATCAGCATCGGCTGGCCGAGGAGGCGGGCGTGGCGACGGCCCGCCGCATCGAGATAGGGCTCGCCCATGGCCTCGGGCACGGCGCCGGCGATGCCGGTGGCCAGGAACGCGGTGACGTTCAGCTTCTGCCACACGGCCAGGTCCTCGCGGACCAGGATGGCCACCTTGGTGTCGAACATCAGTCTCTCCCTGCGGGTGCTGGACCGCAGGGCTAGTCGAGGTCGCTGGCGGCGTCTGGAACGTTCGTGCGCCCGCTCCGGTAGACGGCGGGCGTGAGGCCGTAGGCGCGGCGGAACCAGCGGCCGAGATGGCTCTGGTCGGAGAAGCCGGCGGCGTGCGCCGCCTCGGCCGGCGCCGTCCCGGCGCGCAGCAGCGCTCTCGCCCGGGCAAGGCGGATCTCGATCAGGCAGGCATGCGGCGAGGTGCCGAAGCGCCGCCGGAAGGCGCGGGCGAGCTGGAACCGGTCCGCCGCACCGGCGGCCTGGGCGAGGGCGTCGAGGCCGAAGGCCGTCTCGGCATGGGCCCGGATGAAGGCCATCGCCCGCTCGGCCACCACCGGGTCGCCGTCGGGCGCGGGCTTGGGCGAGGCGGCGCCGAGATGGCGGCGCAGATGCCCGGCCAGGTCGTCCAGGGCCGCATCCGTCGCGAGGGGCGAGGCGGCGCCGAACACGGCGCGGCAGGCTCGGCCGATCGCCCTGCCGAGGTGGCCGTCGTCGGCGAGCGTGCGGCGGAAGCCGACCGCGGCGTCGCGTCCGCCCATCTCGCGCCGCAGCCAGTCCTGCGGCAGGTAGAGCATGCTGTAGCGGAAGCCCGGCTCCCGCACGGCCTGCCCGTCATGGCGCTCGCCGGGCTCGATCAGGATCACCCGCCCGGGGACGCTCTGCCGGCGCGCGCCGCGGCAGTAGAAATCCTGGATGCCCTCATGGGTCACCCCGACCAGCCACTCGTCGTGGTGGTGCATGTCGTAGGCGTGGCCCAGGAACCGCGCCGTCACCGCCTCGATGCCGCTGGCGGAATCGCGCCGGAGATGGACGAAGTCGCCGGGCGGCGGAGACGGGAGCGGTCCGTCGGTCACGCCGCCTCCACCCGCACCGCCCGCCCCACCGCGAGCGCCAGCACCAGCCCGACGCCCACCGCCGGCGCCACCAGTGACTCCAATCCGTAGCCCCGATAGGCCAGTCCCCCCGCCACCGCCCCGCCGACGAGCGCCAGCCAGGTGCAGGCATCCGGCACCCAGCCGAGGGCCGGGCCCAGCCGCGTCGCGGCCTGGGCCAGGGTGTGGCTGAGGCTGAACAGGGTGCCGGTCACGAAGGTGACACCGGGGCGAAAGCCCGCGCTCCGGCGGAGCGCCGCGTTCTGCGCCCCCATGGCGGCGGCGAGCAGCGGCGCCACCGGGCTCTGCGCCGGGCTTAAGGCCAGCGAGAGCGCGACCACCAGGAGCGCGGCCTCGACGGCGAGCACCGCAGCCGGCCCCCAGCGCCCGGGCACCTGCAGCGAGACCAGGCTGCCGCAGAACCCCCCGGCCAGGAAGGACACGAACAGGAGGCCGATCTCCCAGGCGACCGGGTGGCCCGCTTGCGACAGCGAGACCGCGAACTGGGTCGAGTTGCCGCTCATGAACGAGGTGTAGAGCCCGTCGAGCCGCAGGAAGCCGACGGCGTCGACGTAGCCCGCGGCGGCGGTGAGCAGCAGGCCGCCGGCGATGTCGAGGGGATGGGTGTCGCGCATGTCGAAGCAGAATCTTGCGAGAACGGAGTCTCAAGGTCGGGGCGCGGCACTCTCCTCCGTCAGGGCGCGCCGCACCAGCATCAGGTCGGGGTCGGACGGGTCCGTCCTTACCGTAAAGCCGAGCTTGCGGCACATCGCCAGCATGGTGGTGTTCTCGCGCAGAACCTGGCCCTCGACATGGCGCAGGCCCTCCGCCCTGGCCCAGTCGAGCATCAGCCCCATCAGCGACCAGCCGAGGCCGAGGCCCTTGAGGTCGGAGCGGACCAGGATCGCGTATTCGCCGGTCTCGTGGTTGGCGTCGGCGTGGAGGCGCACCGCCCCCATCATCGTGCCCCCCGCCTCCTCGATCGCCACGAAGGCGATGGCGCGGGCATAGTCGAGCTGGGTCAGGCGGGCCAGGAAGGCGTGGCTGAAGTCGCGCACCGGCGCGAAGAAGCGCAGGCGCAGGTCCTCGGCGCTGACCCTGCGGAAGAAGGCCTCGAACAGCCCCTCGTCCTCCGCCCGCACCGGCCGCACCAGGATGCCTTGGCCGTCGAGGGTGATGCGGCGCTCCCAGGCGCCCGGATAGGGCCGCACGGCGAAGCGGGCATGGCTCGGGCCGGTGCCGGCGTCGCGCCGGCGCTCCGGCGGCAGCGGCGCCACGGCGGCGCGCGCGTCGAGCGCGATGACCCCGTCGCGGTCGGCCAGAAGCGGGTTGATGTCGAGCTCGCGCAGTTCCGGCAGGTCGGCGGCGAGCTGGCCGAGCTTGACCAGCACCAGGGCGACCGCCGCCTCGTCGGCCGCCGCCACGTCGCGATAGGCCTTGAGCCGGCGCGCCACCCGGGTCCGCCCGATCAGGTCGGCGGCCAGCCGCCGGTCGAGGGGCGGGAGGGCCAGCGCCCGGTCGTCGATCACCTCGACGGCGGTGCCGCCGCGGCCGAACACCACGACGGGACCGAAGACCGGATCGTCGACGAGGCCGGCGATCAGCTCCCGGGCTTGCGTCCGGCGCAGCATCGCCTGGACGACGAAGCCGGTGATCCGGGCGCCGGGCCGCTCCTGGGCCACGCGGGCCAACATCTCGCCGGCGGCCTCCCGCACCGCCGCCTCGCTGGTGAGGCCCAGCCGCACGCCGCCGACATCGGATTTGTGCACCACGTCGGGCGAGGCGAGCTTGAGCGCCACCGTGCCGCCCGCGGCGATGATCGGCCAGGCCGCCTCCGCGGCGGCATCGGCGTCGGGCGCCAGGGCCACCGGCTGGGCCGGGATGCCGTAGGCGGCGAGCAGATCCGCCATCTCCCGCGGGTCGAGCCAGGTGCGCCCCTCCGCCAGCACGCCGTCGACGATGCGCCGCGCGGCGCCGGCATCCGGCACCAGGTCGGCGGGAAGCATCGCCGGGGTGGTGGTGAGGTCGTCCTGGGCCTCGCGATAGCGCACCAGATGCGTGAAGCCCTCGACCGCGTCGGCATCGGTGGCGAAGCGCGGGATGCCGGCCTGGCTCAGGATCTCCCCGGCCGTCTCGTCGCCGACGGTGACGGCGAAGACCGGCCGGGCGCGAAAGCTTCCCTTGCGACCGCGTTTCACCGCCTCGACGATCGCGGTCGCGACCGCGCTGCCGCCGGACAGGGCGGTGGGGACGTTGATCACCAGCACGGCGTCGTTGTCGCGGTCGGCGATCAGGGCTTCCAGAGCCGCGGCGTAGCGCGGCCCGTCGGCATCGGCCCCGATATCGACCGGGTTGCGCCAGGCGGCCGGGTCGGTCCCCGGCACCACCACCGCGAGGCGCGTCCGCGTTTCGTCCGACAGGCCCGCCAGGGTGCCGCCGAGATCGATCAGCCGATCGACCGCGATGGCGCCGACGCCGCGGCCATTGGCCAGGATCGCCAGGCGCCGTCCCGGGAACGGGCGCTGGCGCCCCAGGGTCTCGACCGCCGAGAACATCTCGTCGAGGTCCTGCACCCGCAGGAGGCCCGCCCGCCGGAAGGCGGCGTCGTAGACGGCATCGGTGCGGGCCAGGATTCCCGTATGGGTCGCGGCTCTGCCGTCGACCGCCCGGGCGGTGTCGTGCCGGCCGGAGCGCAGGACCACCACGGGTTTCGCCCGGGCGGCGGCCCGCGCCGCCGACATGAATTTCGGCGCGTCGGCCACGCTGTCGATCGAGAGCAGGATCGCCCGGGTGCGGATGTCGGCGGCGAAGTGGTCGAGGCAGTCGGCGATGTCGACGTCGATCGCGTTGCCGAGAGAGACGATGCCCGAGAAGCCGGTGCCGCGTCCCTGCGCCCAGGCGACGATCCCCGCCGCCACCGTGCGCGACTGCGAGATCAGCGCCAGGTCGCCGGGGAGCGGCGCCCGGGCGAGCAGGCTGGCATTGAGGGCCGCGTGCGGCACCGCGAGCCCCATGCTGTCGGGCCCGACGAGGCGCAGCGAATGGCGCCGCGCCGCCGCCCGCGCCGCGTCGGCGAGCGAGTCCGGACCGCTGCCGAGGCCGGTGGTGATGATCACCGCCGCGCCGCAACCCCGGCGTCCCGCCGCCGCCACCACCTCCGGCACGGTCTCGGGCGGCGTGGCGATCACCACGAGGTCGGCCGGTTCGGGCAGGTCGGCGAGGTCGGCGAAGGCCTGCACGCCGTCGACGCTGTCGTGGCGCGGGTTCACCGGCCAGAGCAGGCCGGCAAAGCCCGCCTCGCGCAGGTTGCGCAGGATCGCGGCGCCGAACGCGTTCGGCCGCGCGGTCGCGCCCACCAGAGCCACGGAGCGTGGGGCGAGGAGCCTGTCGAAGCGGTAGGTGCTCATGGCGGGGTGCTCATGGCGGGCGTCCGGGTTCCGGGTCGGCGATGGCGGGCGGCGCGGATGGGCCAAGCGAATCTGCCGAGCGAATCCGCCAGGCGGACCAGGTCGGGTCGAGAGGGCAGGTAGGGCAGGGCGGCCCCGAGGCCACGATGTGCCGGCAGCGAGACGGAAGGCGCGCCCGTCGCCCGACGATGCGCAAGAATGCAGGCGCGCCGGTGCGACTGCGCTATGGTGCAATGCAATATGTTTCTATTGCGTCGCACAATAGTGAATGCTTTATTGATGTCTCCCGGCAGATCCCGGCTTTCCGGACGCGCTCCCCGCGCCGGACAGAACACCCAGGACCACCGATGCGACTCCTCTCTCTCACCGCCCTCGGCCTCGTTCTCGCCACGGCCGCCAGCGCCTCCGAGCTGAACCCGCGCCAGTCCCACAGCCTCGATCTCGGCCCGGTGCGCGGCTCGGCCTATTATACCGTCGAGAAGGACGGCCTGCGCGTCGTCGCCACCCTGGCGCCGACGGATGCGGCGGCGGCCACCCCGCTGCGCGTGATCACGACGCTCGCCTCCGACCAGGTGGTCAGCTTCTCGGTTCCCGGCACCCAGGACGGAGCCTCCGCCTCGGTGGCCTTCGCCCGCCGCGGCAACCGGGTCGAGGTCGCCTCGACCGGCTACTGAGCCGCCCCGCAGCCCCGCGGATCACGGATTCGCGGGGTGCCGCCCGAGCCTCCTTCTGCGGCGTGCGCGCCGCTTGTCTTGTCGGCCGATCTTTGCCACCTGTCCGCCGGTCTTAAGACCGACCTCGCGCACGGGCCCCAAGGATCACGCCATGCCGACCTTCTCCCCCCTCTGGCGCAACGGCGCGCTCGCCCTCGGGCTCCTTCTGCCGGGCGCCGCGCTCGCTCAGGCGCCGGCACCCGCCGCTCCGGCTCCTGCCCAGTCCCCCGACACCGTCGTCGCGAAGGTGAACGGCGCCCCGATCACCGCCGGCGACCTCGCGGTGGCGGCCGACGATCCGGCCCTGTCGCTGCCCGGCGTCGACGAGGCGCAGAAGAAGGGCCTCCTCGTCGACTACATGGTCGACCTGAAGATCGGCGCCCAGGCGGCCGAGAAGGCCAAGATCGGCGACAACCCGGACTTCGCCCGCAAGCTCGCTTATTTTCGCGACAAGCTCCTCCTCGACGAGTACCTGGAGCGCGAGGCCAAGAAGGCGGTGACGCCGCAGGCCGAGCGGGCGCTCTACGACGAGACCGTCAAGGCGATGAAGCCCGAGGAGGAGGTGCATGCCCGCCATATCCTCGTCGACAACGAGGCCGAGGCCAAGAAGATCGCCGCGCGCCTGAAGGGCGGCGAGGACTTCGCCAAGGTCGCGGCCGAGACCTCGAAGGATCCCGGCTCCAAGGCCGAGGGCGGCGATCTCGGCTGGTTCACCAAGGAGCGGATGGTCGCGCCCTTCGCCGACGCGGCGTTCAAGCTCGAGGCCGGCAAGATCTCCGATCCCATCAAGACCCAGTTCGGCTGGCACGTCATCAAGGTCGAGGAGAAGCGCACCAAGCCGGTGCCGAGCTTCGACGAGATGAAGGAGCAGGTCGAGGCCTACCTCACCCGCAAGACGCAGCAGGACATCATCACCAAGCTGCGCGAGGGCGCCAAGGTCGAGAAGACCGCGGCGGCGCCGGCCGCCCCGGCGACGCCGAAGGCGGACGAGAAGAAGAACTGAGCGCGTAAATCCGCTCTGCCGAACCCGGAAATCCAGTCGGTCGCGGGATCCCCTCTCCCGTTTGGGAGAGGGGAATCGCGCTAGGTCGTCAAAGGCCGAGACTGGTTTTCACCGCAGCACCTGCGACAGGTTCGGCCCCCGCAACGTCGCCAGGGCCGCCATCCGCACCGGGGCGTTCGGCGCGCCGTACAGGTCGTAGCCGCCCTTCCGCTGCACGATCTCGAAGTAGAACCGCTCCTCGAACGGCGTCGTGTAGAATTGCAGGAACTCGCCCTCGCCGACCCGGTCGTAGAGGATGCTCAAGGACTGCATCCGGGCGATCAGGGCGTCGTCGAGGCCGAAGCGGGCCGCCACGTCGTCGTAGTAGTTGGCCGGGATCGGCAGCAGGGTCGCGCCGGCCGCCTTCAGGCGTTCCGCCGCCGCGAAGATGTCGTCGGTGGACAGCGCGATGTGGTGGACGCCGGCGCCGGCGAAGCTCGTCACCAGGCGGGCGGTGGCGGTGTTGCGGCTCTCCGAGATGTTGAGCGGCATCCGCATGGTGCGCTCGGCATTCGACATCGCCTTGCTGCGCACGAGCCCATAGGGGTCGGGCAAGACCACCACGTCCTCGGGTTCCAGGCCGAGCACCGCGCGGTAGAACAAGACCCAGGAATCGAGCTGGCCCTCGGGCAGGGCCTGCGCCACGTGGTCGACCCGGGTCAGCAGGCCCTCGGGCTCCGCGTCCCCGTCCATCACGAAGTCGCGCTCGAAATCGCCACCGGTCTGCGGATCGGTGAGGATGATGAGGCTGCCGTCGGGCGCGCGGATCGACGGGAAGGCGTTCTCGTCCGGCCCGATCCGGCCGCCGAAGCGGGTGGCGCCGTAGGATTCCGCCCGGCCGAGGGCCGCCAGCGCGTCGTCGGTGGCGATGGCCTGGGCGCAGACCGAGGGGCCGTGCATCAGGAAGTAGGAGGAGGCGAAGGAATCCGGCTCGCGGTTGAGCACGATGCGGATCTCGCCCTGGCCGTAGAGCGTCACCGCCTTGCTGCGGTGCCGGCCGAGCCGGGTGAAGCCGAGCTGGTCCAGCAGCCGCGCCAGGGCGCCCTCGCAGCGCTCGTCCACCGCGACCTCGATGAAGCGGTGGCCGGCGATGGCCGGCGGCAGCGGCGGATCGAACAGCTCGACCCGGCGGCGAGGCCGCTTGGCGGGGGAGGGTGCCGCTTGAGAGAAGGCTTGAGCTGCCGCCTCCTCGGTGCGGCGCACCCGCTCCTCGAGGAAGAGCAGCGAGCGGTGGCCGTCGGCGGCGGTCTGGCGCGGGGGAGCCGCCCGCATCTCGTCGTTGAAGATCTCGAGCGAGATCGTGCCCGTATAGCCGCAGGCGAGCACCGCCTGGAGGAAGCCCGGCACGTCGAGATCGCCCTGGCCCGGCAGGCAGCGGAAGTGGCGGCTCAAGGTCAGCGGGTTCATGCCGATGCGCGGTGCGTCGGCGAGCTGGACGAAGAACACCCGCTGGCCCGGCAGGTTGGCGATGCCCGACCAGTCGTCGGGGAGCGCCAGCGTGTGGAAACTGTCGAGGATCAGGCCGAGATGCGGGTGGTTCGCCCGCTCGACGATGCCCCAGGCCCGGTCGAAGGTGCGCACCTTGGTGCCCCAGGACAGGGCCTCGAAGCCGATCTTGAGGCCGCGCTTCGCCGCCCGCTCGGCGAGCTGATAGAGCTGGTCGGCCATCCGGGCGTCGTCGTCGGACACGTCCGTGCCGACATTGGAGCAGACCAGGATCAAGGGCGCACCCAGTTCCTCCATCAGGTCGAACTTGCGCTCGGCCCGGTCGAGGTTGCGCTTCAGCTGCTCGTCCGACACGCCCTCGAAATCGCGGAAGGGCTGGAACAGGTCGATCGAGAGGCCGAGATCCGAGGCGTAGCGGCGCACGTCGCGGGCGGCGCCGGTGTGGAACAAGAGGTCGTTCTCGAAGATCTCGACTCCGTCGAACCGCGCCGCCGCGATCGCCTCCAGCTTCTCGATCAGCGTGCCGCTTAAGCTCACCGTGGCGATCGCCTTCCTCATTGCGCTCTCCCGTCCGCTTGTCCGCCGGCTCTCATCGCAAACGGGACCCGCCCCGTCGAGCCCATCCCGCCGGGTCGCCTCGTTCGCGCCGCGCCGGCGAGATCATGCCCCCGCTCATCGGGGTTGACATGAACGTACCGGTTAGTACATTTGGATTCAAGCGCGTCGCAATCGCGCCATCCGAGGAACGTTCGAGAGAGAGAGGCCCGCATCATGGCCGCTGCCCCCCAATCCGTCCTGGCCGGCCTGATCGGCAACGGCATCCAGGCCTCCCGCACCCCGGCGATGCACGAGCACGAGGGCGACGCGCAGGGCCTGCGCCTGCTCTACCAGAAGATCGACCTCGAACGCCTGGGCTTGAGCGCCGACGCGCTGCCGGACCTGCTGACCGCCGCCGAGCGGATGGGATTCTCCGGCCTCAACATCACCCATCCGTGCAAGCAGGCGGTGCTCGCCCATCTCGACGAGCTGTCGCCCGACGCGGCCGCCCTCGGCGCGGTCAACACCGTCGTGCTGCGCGACGGCAAGCGCGTCGGCCACAACACCGACTGGTGGGGCTTCGCCGAGGCCTTCCGGCGCGGCCTGCCGGACGTGGCCCTGACCCGAGTGGTGCAGCTCGGTGCCGGCGGGGCCGGCGCGGCGGTGGCCCACGCGCTCCTCACCCTCGGCGTCGAGGACCTCGTCCTCTCCGACATCGATCCGGCCCGGGCGGCCTCGGTGGCGGCCTCCCTGTGCGAGCGCTTCGGCGCCGGCCGGGCGCGGGCCTGCACCGACCTCGCGGCGGAGGTGGCCGCGGCCGACGGCCTCGTGCATTGCACGCCGACCGGCATGGACAAGTATCCGGGCCTGCCGCTTCCGGCGGAATACCTGCACCCGGCGCTGTTCGTCGCCGAGATCGTCTACTTCCCGCTTGAGACCGCGCTCCTGCGCGAGGCGCGGCGGATCGGTTGCCGCACCCTCGACGGCGGCGGCATGGCGGTGTTCCAGGCGGTCGAGGCGTTCCGGCTCATCACCGGCGTGACCCCGGATCCGGAGCGGATGCTCCGCCACTTCGCCGAGCTCGGGCGAACCGCCTGAAGCCTCTCCAACCCGAACAATGCGGCCCGAGCCAACGGGCCCGTCTCCTTCTTTCCCCCCACAGGAAACGCCCGATGACATCCTCCGTCCTTCCGGCGGCCGCGGCCGCGGCCATCCAGCCCGAGGCCGTGAAGACTCCGAAGAAGGCCGCACTCGCGAGCTGGATCGGCAGCGCGGTCGAGTATTACGACTTCTTCATCTACGGCACCGCTGCGGCGCTGATCTTCCCGAAGCTGTTCTTCGCGCCGAACAACCCGCAGGCGGCGGCGATCGCCTCGTTCGCGACCTTCGGCGTCGCCTACATCACCCGGCCGCTCGGCGCGGTGGCGCTGGGCCATATCGGCGACCGTTTCGGCCGCAAGAAGGTGCTCACCTTCACGCTGCTGCTGATGGGCCTCTCGACCTTCATGATCGGCTGCCTGCCGACCTACGAGCAGCTCGGCATCCTGTCGCCGATCCTCCTCGTCATCGCCCGCCTGCTGCAAGGCATCTCGGCCGCCGGCGAGCAGGCCGGCGCCAACTCGATGACCCTCGAACACGCGCCCGCCAACCAGCGCGGCTTCTTCACCAGCTTCACCTTGAGCGGCACGCAGGCCGGGCTGATCCTCGCGACGCTGGTCTTCCTGCCGATCACCCAGATGCCCGAGGCGCAGATGCTGTCCTGGGGCTGGCGCATCCCGTTCTTCCTCAGCGCCGTCGTCGTCGCGGTCGGCTTCTGGGTCCGTCGCACGCTGCCGGAGACCCCGGTCTTCGAGAAGGAGCAGGAGGAGCAGACCCACGAGACGGCGGGCCTGCCGGTCGCGATCCTGTTCCGCACCCAGTGGGCCGACGTGCTGCGGGTGATCTTCGCCGCCCTCGTCTCGGTGGTGAGCACGATCTTCAGCGTCTTCACCCTGTCCTACGCGGTCAACACGATGCAGATCGACCGCTCGACCATGCTGACCGTGCTGATCCTCGCCAACATCGTGGCGCTCGGCGCGATTCCGGCCTTCGCGGCCTTGTCCGACCGCATCGGCCGCCGCCCGGTCTTCATCTTCGGCGCGCTCGGCTCCGCGGCGCTGATCTGGCCCTACATGTGGGCGATCAGCCAGGGCAACATCCCGCTGATCTTCACCTTCGGCATCCTGCTCTCGGGCGTGGTCTACAGCGCCGCCAACGGGGTGTGGCCGTCGCTCTACGGTGAGATGTTCGACACCAAGGTCCGCCTGTCGGGCATGGCGATCGGCACCCAGATCGGCTTCGCGCTGGGCGGCTTCGCCCCGGTGATCAGCGCCGCGCTCCTCGGCACCGGCCCGACCGGCTGGGTCCCGGTCGCGGTCTTCGTCACCGCCACGGCGGCGATCGCCGCGATCTCGATCGTCACCGCCCGGGAGACCTACCGGACGCCGATGGAGATGCTGGGCAAACGCTGACGCGCCCTGCCGCCGACCAGAAAGGACCCGCCGCCCCGGGGACGGGGCGGCGGGTCCTTTCGCGTGCGGGCCGGCGCATGCGCAAGAACCCGCGGATAAGAACCCGCGGATAAGAACCCGCGGCCAAGAGCCTGCGGCCAGGAGCCTGCGGAACTGATACTCCTTGGGAGCATTGAGCCGGGCATTCCCGTCGCGAGGTGCCGGCATGACCCAGCAGATCCCGATCGGCTCCGAGAGCGTCGCCGACGAGCCCGCCGGCCCGGACGGCACCCACGCCCTGCGCCCGGACCTCGCCTACCAGCGCCATGCCATCGTCAACGTCGCGTATGTGGGCGCGCCGGGATGCGGCGACCGCGGCTGGGTGCTCGTCGATGCCGGGATCATGGGATCCCGGGGCGCCATCGAAGCCGCTGCCGCCGCCCGGTTCGGAGCCGGCGCCCGTCCGGCCGCGATCGTGCTCACCCACGGCCATTTCGATCATGTCGGGGTGCTGGAATCCCTGGCGGAGGCCTGGGACGTCCCGGTCTGGGCCCATTCCCTGGAGCGCCCCTATCTCGACGGCAGCGCCGCCTATCCGCCGCCGGATCCGAGCGTCGGCGGCGGTCTCCTCGCCCGGCTCTCGCCGCTCTTCCCGACGAGCCCGGTCGATGTCGGCGCCCGCCTGCGCCTCCTGCCGGAGGATGGCAGCGTGCCGCCCCTGCCGGGCTGGCGCTGGATCCACACGCCGGGCCATTCCCCCGGCCACGTCTCGCTGTGGCGCGCCGCCGACCGGACGCTCGTCGCCGGCGACGCCTTCGTCACCACGGCGCAGGAATCGGTCTACGCCGTCGCCGTCCAGGCGCCCGAGATGCACGGGCCGCCGCGCTACCTGACCACGGATTGGGAGAGCGCCGGGCGCTCGGTCGAGGCCCTCGCCCAGCTGGAGCCCGAATTGGCCCTGACCGGCCACGGCCGGCCCCTGCGCGGCCCGGGCCTGCGCCAGGCCCTGCACGACCTCGCCCGCGACTTTTCCGCGGTGGCGGTCCCGGAGAAGGGGCGCTACGTCGAGGCGCCTTTGCGTCCCGGCGACCCGGAGGCGACCCGCACGCCCTGAGATGCGGCGTCCCCGCTATCCACACCACGCCGCGCGCGTGCAACGACACGCGCGGGCCCAGCTTGACCGGACCGGCCCCGCCGTGGCTTGTTCACGATATGTTCTAACGCGAGTCGGCCTTGGCCGGCGGCGTGCAGCGGTGAGCCAGGAGCGATGGGTCCAGGGGCCATGAATCACGAGCCGGCGGAGCGACGGGACGGGAGGACGCCCGGCGTCGAGACGATCGCGGTCGCCTATCTCGCTGCCGCCGACGGCGATGCCGGAATCGCCCTGCGCCGGGCGATCACCGACGCGCTCGCCGATCTCGGCGAGGCCGAGCGTCGGACCCGCCAGCGCGACCGGCTGATCTCGCGCGGATACGTACGGGCGGGGCCGATCGGGGAGGGGTGAGGGCCGCGCAACCCCCACCCTGCGCGCCACGTGCGCCGCGGCACATTGAAGGCGCTTCCACAGGATTATCCAGAGAGCCACGAACAGGACGCACGCCATGTCCGAGATCGCCATGTCCCCGATCGCCATGTCCGAGATCGCCATGTCCGAGATCGCCACGCCCGACGATGCCCGGTCCGCTCGCGCCGAGCTGATCCGCTACGACATCCGTCGCGACCGCGCCGGCTGGACGGTCTACGACGTGCGCTCCGGCGCGATCGCGGTGATCGACGAGGTGCTGCAGGTCGGCCTCGACATGGACGAGGCCGATGCCGTGGCGGATGCTCTCAGCACCGACCTGCCCCCCGCCTCGCTCGCAGGCGCCTTCCATCGGTTCGCCTGGTTCCAGGCCCCTGCCAGGCCTTAAGCAAGCCCCTGCCAGGTTCAGCGAGTCCACACCCCCGAGGGCAGATCGGGCAGGTTCTCAGGCCCGGAAACCCTCGAACACCATCTGGTCGGCGTGCGCGCGGGCCAGCCGCACCTGCGCCTCGTTCCGCACGGTCCAGGTCATCACCGGCATGCGGCCGAGGAGGCGGCAGAGATGGGTGGCGGCGTTCGGCAGGTCGTCGACGCGCCAGGACAGGAAGTCCGGCCGGCTCTCGGACAGGTGCAGCAGGTTCGCCAGGCCGTGCCGCGCCGCCTCGGTGAGGGACGCGTAGGCCGGATCGTCGTGGCGGCTCTCGGCCACGATGCCGCGCGGGATGCCGGGGGCGAGGTCGGCGAGCGCGGCGACGATGGCGGGATCGAAGGACTTCAGCGCCACCGGGCCGCCATAGGCCGCGACGACCTCGGCGGTGCGGCGGGCGAGGGCGAGGTCGCCGTCGTGCCGGGTCTTCACCTCGATGACGAGCGGCGTGCGGCCGACGATCGTCGCCAGGAAATCCGGCAGGGTGGGGACGCGCTCGGCGCTGCCGAGCACGGTGAGCTGGCCGAGATCGGCGGCGTCGCGCTCGCGCACGAGGCCGTCCGCCCCGGTGAGCCGGCCGAGGCCGGCATCGTGGAAGACCATCGCCTCGCCGTCCCGGCTGAGCTGGACGTCGCACTCGATGGCGTAGCCGCCCTCGATCGCGGCCTCCGCCGCCGCGACCGTGTTCTCGGGAATGCCCGCGTTTCGGTCGTGCAGGCCGCGATGGGCGATCGGGCGGGCGGTCAGCCAGCCGGGGGCGAGGCGGTCGGACATCGGTCGGAGCCTGTCTGAAGGGTCTTTATCTGTTCACCCACGCGCAGCCTCATCCCGAAGTGCTGCGAAGCAGCCTCGAAGGCGGTCTCCAGAAGTCTCCGTGATCTCTGGAAGCCCCCGTCGAGGCCGGCCGACCGTCGATCATGCGCGATCTCCGATCGCCGGCACCTCAGATGAGGTCGCGGATGGAAGGGATCGAGAAGCCGGTCGCGTCGGCTCTCAGCGGACCTCGAACATGCCCTCGACCTCGACGACGGCGTCGAGGGGCAGTTCGGCGACGCCGATCGTAGAGCGGGCGTGGCGGCCGCGCTCGCCCAGCACCTGCACCATCAGGTCGGAGGCGCCGTTCATCACGCCCGCCACCGCCGAGAAGCCCGGCGCCGTGTTGATGAAGCCGCCGAGCCGCAGGCAGGACACCACCGCATCGTCGAGGTTGCCGGCCGCCGCGCGCAGCTGCGCCAGGACGTTGAGGGCGCAGTGCCGCGCCGCGTCCGCCGCGGCCTCCGGCGAGACCGCGCCGCCGACCTTGCCCTTGTGGGCCGGGTCGATCTGGCCGTTCGCCCCGAAAGGCAGCTGGCCCGAGATCACCACCAGGTTGCCGCTGCGCTGGAAGGCGACGTAGTTCGCCACCGGTGCCGCGGCCGGCGGCAGGGTGAGGCCGAGCTCCTTCAGGCGGTCGAGGGTCGCGCTCATCTGTCTGGTCTCCCACCAGGCCCGCCCGGGGGCATTCCCCGCGGGACGGCGCCGGTCCGTCGGCCCGCGGCGCCCCGCCGCGGCGCGGCCGAGCCCGGCCGCCCTCGGGTCTCTGCCCCGAAGGGAGGCCGGCCGCAACCCCGTCCCGGCCGCCGGAATCACCTTCCGGCGTTGACAGGACGGCCTCGTTCCATAGTATCCGCGCGCGTGCCGCCCTTCGAGGCGGCGCTTTGTTTTTCGGTCGACCGACTCACTCGACCGCGACGGAGACGAGATCGTGACCTCCTCGCTGCTGCCGACCTACGCCCGGGCCAAGGTATCCTTCGAGCGCGGTGAGGGCGCCTGGCTCGTTGCCCGAGACGGCTCGCGATACCTCGACTTCGGCGCCGGCATCGCGGTCAACTCGGTCGGCCACGGCCACCCGCACCTGATCGCGGCGCTGACCGAGCAGGCCCAGAAGGTCTGGCACGTCTCGAACCTGTTCGAGGTGCCGGAGGCCGAGCGGCTGGCGGCCCGGCTCACCGAGGCGAGCTTCGCCGACGTGGTGTTCTTCGCCAATTCCGGCGCGGAGGCCAACGAGGCCGCCATCAAGATGGCGCGCAAGTACCACGCCGCGGGCGGCCATCCGGAGCGCTACCGGATCGTCACCTTCGAGGGCGCGTTCCACGGCCGGACGCTCGCCACCATCGCGGCGGGCGGGCAGCAGAAATACATCGACGGCTTCGGCCCGAAGGTCGACGGCTTCGACCAGGTGCCGTTCGGCGACCTCGAGGCCCTTAAAAGCGCCATCACGCCCGAGACCGCCGCCCTGATGATCGAGCCGATCCAGGGCGAGGGCGGCCTGCGCGTCGTCTCGCACGAGTGGCTGCGCACCCTGCGGGCCCTGTGCGACGAGCACGGCCTGATGCTGATCATGGACGAGGTCCAGACCGGCATCGGCCGCACCGGCAAGCTCTTCGCCCACGAATGGTCGGGCGTGACGCCGGACATCATGTCCTCGGCCAAGGGCATCGGCGGCGGCTTCCCGATGGGCGCCTGCCTCGCCACGCGCGAGGCGGCCCGCGGCATGACGGTCGGTACCCACGGCACCACCTTCGGCGGCAACCCGCTCGCCATGGCGGTGGGCAACGCGGTGCTCGACATCATCCTGGCGCCGGGCTTCCTCGACCACGTGCGCCAGACCGGCCTGCTCCTGAAGCAGCGCCTCGCCGCCCTCAAGGACCGCCACCCCGACGTGGTCGACGAGCTGCGCGGCGAGGGCCTGATGATGGGCCTGCGCCTCGTCGTCACCAACACCGATTTCGCCGCCGCCGCCCGGGACGAGCACCTCCTGGTGATCCCGGCCGGCGACAACGTCGTGCGCCTGCTGCCGCCGCTGACCATCGGCGAGGCCGAGGTGAACGCGGCACTGGACAAGCTGGAGGCGGCCTGCGCCGCCATGGAAACGAGGGGCCGGAGGGCCGCCGAGTGATGAATGCGCCCGTGAAGATCGCGCCGGCCCCCCGGCATTTCCTCGACCTGACCGACTTTTCCAGCGCCGAGCTGCGCACGGTCCTCGACGCCTGCGCCGACCTGAAGCGCCGCCGGCGCAAGGGCGAGCCGCCGGCCGAGCGGCCGCTCGCCGGCAAGTTCCTGGCGATGGTGTTCGACAAGCCCTCCACCCGCACCCGCGTCTCCTTCGACGTGGCGATGCGGGAGCTGGGCGGCGAGACCCTGATGCTCACCGGCCGGGAGATGCAGCTCGGCCGCGGCGAGACCGTCGCCGACACCGCCCGGGTCCTGTCGCGCTACGTCGACGCGATCATGATCCGCATCCTCGACCACGGCATGATGCTGGAACTGGCCGAGTACGCCACCGTGCCGGTGATCAACGGCCTGACGAAGGACTCGCACCCGTGCCAGATCATGGCCGACGTGCTGACCTTCGAGGAGCATCGCGGCCCGATCAAGGGCCGCACCGTCGCCTGGTCGGGGGACGCCAACAACGTGCTGGCCTCCTGGGCCCACGCCGCGGCGCGCTTCGGCTTCCGCCTCAACGTCGCCTGCCCGTCCGAGCTGCCGGTCCCGGAGAGCCTGATCGCCCGGGCCAAGGCCGAGGGCGTGGAGCTGAACATCACCACCGACCCGTTCGAGGCGGTGGCGGGGGCCGACGCGGTCGTGACCGATTGCTGGGTCTCGATGGGCGACGAGGACGAGGCGCACCGCCACAACCTCCTGATGCCCTACCAGGTCAACGGCCGGCTGATGGCGGCGGCGGCCAAGGACGCGGTGTTCATGCACTGCCTCCCGGCCCATCGCGGCGAGGAGGTCACCGCCGAGGTCATCGACGGGCCGCAATCGGTGGTGTTCGACGAGGCCGAGAACCGGCTGCACGCCCAGAAAGGCATCCTGGCCTGGTGCCTCGGCGCCGTCTCCTGACGCGATCGCCTCGTCGACGGGATCGTCCACCCCGCCCGGGCGGCAGCCCTTCGACATCGCTGCCCGGGCCACCATATACGGGGTACGCCGGTCTCTCGCCGCGGCGTCTCCCGCTCCTCGCTCCGCCTGCCCGCTCTCCCCGAGGGCACGCGCCGCGGCTCGTGCGGAAGGCGCCTCGCCGGGAGACCTTCTTCATCCTGCGCGAGAGCCGGTTCCCCGTGTCACGGCGGCCGGCGCCGGTGAGAGCATGTCCGAGACTTCTGCCACCCAGCCCTCCGATGGCCGCGACGACGCGATCCTGCCCTTCGCGGTCGAGCCCCTCGACGTGCGCGGGCGCATCGTGCGCCTCGGCCCCTCCATCGACACCATCCTGCGCCGGCACGGTTATCCCGACACGGTGGCGCGCCTCCTCGGCGAGGCCGCGGCGCTCACGGTGCTGCTCGGCTCCTCGCTCAAGTTCGAGGGCCGGTTCCAGCTCCAGACCAAGTCCGACGGACCGGTCGACATGGTGGTGGTGGATTTCGAGGCGCCCGACCGGGTGCGCGCCACCGCCCGCTTCGATGCCGGTCGCGTCGCCGAGGCCGGTCCCCGCGCCGGCACCGCCCGGCTGCTCGGCCACGGCCACCTCGCCATGACCATCGACCAGGGGTCGGCCCAGAGCCGCTACCAGGGTGTCGTGCCGCTCGAGGGCCAGGGCTTCGAGGAGGCGGCGCACCAGTATTTCCGCCAGTCGGAGCAGATCCCGACCCGGGTGCGCCTCGCCGTCGCCGAGCAGGTCGAGGGGGCAGGGCAGGCCGGCGGCAATTCCTGGCGCGCCGGCGGGCTGCTGATGCAGTTCCTGCCGCACTCGCCCGACCGCGCCCGCCTCGCCGACCTGCCGCCCGGCGACCTGCCGGAGGGGCACGCGCTCCTCGACGACAGCCGGCAGCAGGAGGACGATGCCTGGGTCGAGGCCAAGTCCCTGGTGGGGACGGTCGAGGACCACGAGCTCGTCGATCCGACGGTGTCGAGCGAGCGCCTGCTCTACCGCCTCTTCCACGAGCGCGGGGTGCGGGTGTTCGAGGCGCAAGGGGTGCACGAGGCCTGCCGCTGCTCGCGCGAGCGGGTGATGGGCATGGTCCGCAACTTCTCGGCCGAGGAGCGCCGCGACATCGTCGGCGAGGACGGCCGCATCGGCGTCACCTGCGAGTTCTGCTCGCGGCACTACGACCTCGACCCGGCCGAGGTGGAAGCCGAGATCGTCCGCGGCCCGGACGCCTGAGAGACGGGCCCGGCCGAAATCGGGCCTGACTGAAGCCGGGCCTGACGTCGGGCCTCACCTAGGGGAAAGCGAGCGCGCGAGGGAACCTTTCGCACCGCAACCGACTCTCCCTGCGCCCGAGCGTGTCGGGCGCACGAAGCCGGAGCCCTCGATGTCCCGCCCCCTCCTCGCCGCCGCGTTCCTTCTCGTCGCTGGCACCAGCGCCGGCCTGGCGCAGGATGCAGGCGGCCCCAAGCCGGTGCCCGGCACGCCCGCGACCCTCAGCGACAACCTGCGGCCGACCTTCGTCGCCCAGGAGCCGAGCGACCTCGTCGCCACGAAGCTGATCGGCCAGAGCATCCAGAACGGCGCCAACGAGACCATCGGCTCGATCGCCGACATCGTGCTCGGGCCGGATCTGGCGGTGAAGTCCTACGTCGTCGGCGTCGGCGGCTTCCTCGGGCTCGGCACCAAGTACGTGTCCGTCGCGCGCGAGGCGCTGCAGGTCACCCGCGTCGACGACAAGACCCTGAAGGCGGTGATCAACACCGACAAGGACCAGCTCCGCGCCGCGCCGGAATACGTCTATCTCGGCCAACAGGCCGACAAGGCCAAGACCGAGGCCCAGAAGACCGAGGCCCAGAAGACCGACGCCCAGAAGACTGACGTCCCGGCCGCCACCGGCACCACCACGACCCAGCCGGCGCAGCAGTAACCGTGTCTGGCGGTGGGGCGGCGGGCGTGGCACGCTGCCGTCCGGTTCATCGCCGGACGCCCTCATGCCCCTCGACCTCTATCTCGGCTTCGTCGCCGCGACGTTCGTCCTGATCCTGATCCCGGGCCCGAACGTCGCCCTCATCGTCGCCAACAGCGTGGCCCATGGCAGCCGCTACGGCCTCGTGACCGTGGCGGGCGTCAGCGTGGCGCTCGCCGTTCAGCTGGCGCTGACGGTGGCCGGTCTCTCGGCGGTCCTGAGCATCATGGCGACGTGGTTCGAGGTGCTGCGCTGGCTCGGCGTCGCCTACCTCGCCTGGCTGGCCTACCGCGCCTGGCGCGCCCCCGCGATCGACCTCACGCAGACCGCACCGGAGCCCCGCGCCGCCCGGGCGATCGCCTTGCGCGGTTTCCTGGTCGCGCTGACCAACCCGAAGACGCTCCTGTTCTTCGGGGCCTTCCTGCCGCAATTCGTGAGCCGGGAGGCGGAGCCCCCGGGGCAACTCGTCTTGCTCGCCGTGACGTTCCTGGTGCTGGCGGTCGTCTTCGATGCCGTCTGGGCGTTGGCGGCGGGACGCGCGCGGGTCGTGCTGGCGCGGGGACAGTGGCGCAACCGGTTGACCGGTGGGCTGCTGCTCGGGGCCGGCCTGGGGCTGGCGCTGGCCCGGCGGCCGTGAGGCCGACCTGACAGATCCATCGGATCGCGGAAAGAAAGCGCGTTCCTCGCCCGTGCAAGGTTCTTCTCCCGTGCAAGGTTCTTCTCCCGTGCAAGCGTGTGGCCATACCGGCACCCGGGGCGGTTCGAGCCTGCCGCCCCTTCCTGTCCCGGACAGCCTTGCGAATGACGGGGGACCGCGCGAGCTCACGCCCGCGCGGCGGTTGCGTCAGGCCGCGGGGTCGCGCGGCACCCGCACGGCCAGGCACAGGACGGCGGCGATCACCGGCCCGGCGGCGAGCGCCAGGAGGGCGGGGGTGAAGCTCTGGGTCGCGTCGCGGATCCAGCCCACCAGGTAAGGCCCTCCGAATCCGGCGATCTGGGCGAGCCCGTTGATCATCGCGAGGCCGCCGGCGGCGGCGGCCCCGGCGAGGAACTGGGTCGGCAGGGCCCAGAACACGCCGAGCAGGGCCCAGACCCCGAAGGCGGCGGCGCAGAGGAGCAGCAGGCTGAGGAGCGGCGTCGGCGCCACCGCGCTCGCGGCCAGGAACAGCCCGCCGATCAGCGCCGACAGGGCGGTGTGGTACTTGCGCTCGCCGGTGCGGTCGGAGGAACGCGCCACCACCACGAGGCCGATCGCCGCGAAGACGAACGGGATCGCGGTGACGAAGCCGGTCTGCAGGTCGGTGAGGCCGCCGATGCTGCGCACGATCTGCGGCAGCCACAGGACCACGCCGTACACCGCCACCGCGTTGAACATGTAGACGAGGGTGAGCAGCCACACCCGGTAATCCCGGAAGATCGCCCGGAATTCGTGCGAGCCGACGCTCTCGACCTGCCGGTTCTCCTCGGCCAGCGTCCGGATCAGCCAGGCGCGCTCCTGCGCATCGAGCCAGCGCCCGTCCTCGGGCCGGTCGACGAGGTAGAAGTACGTCACGACGCCGAGGACCACCGCAGGCGCCGCCTCGAGGATGAACAGCCACTGCCAGGCGGCGAGGCCGAGCCAAGTCGGGTTGGCGGACAGGATCCAGCCGGAGAGCGGGGCACCGATCACGCTGGAGAGCACCGTCGCGGTCATGAAGCCGGCGGTCGCCTTGGCGCGGTCGCGGGCCGGGTACCAGTAGGTGAGATAGAGCAGGATCCCGGGCACGAAGCCGGCCTCGGCGAGGCCGAGCAGGAAGCGCATGGCGTAGAAGCTCCACTCCCCCTGCACGAAGGCCATGCCGCCGGAGACGAGGCCCCAGCTCACCATGATCCGGGCGATCCAGCGCCGGGGCCCGACCCGGTGCATGATCATGTTGCTCGGCACCTCGAAGGCGATGTAGCCGAGGAAGAAGATGCCGGCGCCGAGCCCGTAGGCGGTGGCCGACAGCCCCAGATCCTTGTTCATGTGAAGCGCCGCGAAGCCGACGTTCACCCGGTCGAGATAGTTGATGATGAACAGGACGAAGCAATAGAGCACGATGCGCGGCCGGAGCTTCGCCAGCACCTGGCGGCGCAGGGCCTCGTCCCCGCCCGGCGGGGCGGCGGCGCCCGCGACGGTGGTCATGGATGCGGTGGTCATGGGGTCCTCCCGATGGATCGCCGGCCGGCGCGCGATGGGGCGGGCTGGGGGGCGATGCGGACAGCGTGGTTGTTCCGAGTTCGGCCGGGCACGACGTGGCATCGCGTGCCTCGATCGGCTACGATGGCGGCATGGAAGGCCGCCTCGGATCTTCGCCCCTGCCACAGCCGCAGAACCTGATTGGGACGTGGCGGCGCTTCGGCGTGACCGGCCCGGTCTATGAGATCGTCGATGTCGGTCAGATGCTGAGCGACGATGATTGCTTGATGCGAGTGCGGCTCGTCGAGACGGGCGAAGAGCTTGATTATCGTTTCACAGATATTCTCGATGATCCCAGGGAGCATTGATGTTCGCCATCGCGTTCGATCTCGTGGTGGCCGAAACCCAACAGCATCACCGACGAGGCGTCGCCCAGGCCTATGCAGACATTCGGTCGACTCTGGCCGGACACGGCATCGACTGGGTTCAGGGCAGCCCCTACGTCAGCAAGACCGAAGACCTCGCCAAGTTGTTTGCGGCGATCACCGCACTCAAGGCTTTGGCGTGGTTTCCTCGATGCGTCAGAGATATACGAGCATTTCGGGTCGAGCAGTGGTCTGATTTCACGTCTACCGTGAAAGCGTAGAATTTCCCGGGAGAGCAAAATGGTGCCGCCCCCGCCTGAGCGAGGGCGACAGGATCAATAGGTCGCCCGCCCGCCCGACACGTCGAACACCGCGCCGGTCGAGAACGAGGCCTCCTCGCTCGCCAGGAAGCAGATCAGCGACGTCACCTCGTCGATGGCGCCGAAGCGGCCGATCGGGATCTTCGACAGCATGAAGTCGATGTGCTGTTGCGTCATCTGGTCGAAGATCGCGGTGCGCACCGCCGCCGGCGTGACGCAATTCACCCGGATCTCCGACTTCGCCAGCTCCTTACCGAGCGACTTCGTCAGCCCGATCACCCCGGCCTTGGAGGCCGAATAGGCCGAGGCGTTGGGGTTGCCCTCCTTGCCGGCGATCGACGCGACGTTGACGATGCGGCCGTAGCCGCCCGCCTCCATCGCCGGCACCGCGGCACGGTTGCAGTAGAACAGGCCGTTCAGGTTGACGTCGATCACCCGCTGCCAGGCCTCGACGGGATAGTCGCGCAAGGTCGTGTTCGGCCCGGTGATGCCGGCGCTGCAGACCAGCACGTCGAGCCGGCCCCCGAGGGCCGCCAGGGTCTCGCGCATGGCGGATTCGACCGCGGCGGAATCCGCGATGTCGAGGGTCCGCGCGTCGGCGGCGCCGGATTCGGCCTTGGCCTTGGCCAGGGCCTCCTCGTTCAGGTCCCAGAGGGCGACCGTCGCGCCCTCGTCCTTCAATCGCGCGGCGACCGACAGGCCGATGCCGGAAGCGCCGCCGGTGACGAGGGCGGTGCGGCCCGCGAAGCGGTGGGGGAAGGTCATCCGTCTCAGTCCCGGCGCTGCCAGGCGGTCACGTCCTGGCGCTGCTCACCGAGCTTCTCGATGCCGAGCGTCATCACGTCCCCGGCCTTCAGGAAGACCGCCTCGGGCTTCATGCCCATGCCGACGCCGGGGGGCGTGCCGGTGGTGATGATGTCGCCGGGCATCAGGGTCATGAAGCGGCTGACGTAGGAGACGATCTGCGCGCAGGTGAAGATCATCGTCCGGGTGTTGCCGGTCTGCATGCGGCGGCCGTTGAGGTCGAGCCACATGTCGAGATTCTGCGGGTCGCCGACCTCGTCGGAGGTGACGAGCCAGGGGCCGACCGGCCCGAACGTGTCGCAGCCCTTGCCCTTGTCCCAGGTGCCGCCGCGCTCGATCTGGTACTCGCGCTCGCTGACGTCGTTGACGAGGCAGTAGCCGGCCACGTAGTCCAGCGCCTGCGCCTCCTCGACGTAGGACGCGCGCCGGCCGATCACGATGCCGAGCTCGACCTCCCAGTCGCTCTTCACCGAATCCTTCGGCAGCATCACCGGATCGTTCGGGCCCGACAGCGAGCTGATCGCCTTGGTGAAGACGATCGGCTCCTTGGGCACCGGCAGGTTCGACTCGGCGGCGTGATCGGCGAAGTTGAGGCCGATGGCGATGAACTTGCCCACATTCGCCACCGGCGTGCCGAGGCGCGGCGCACCCTCGACCACCGGCAGGCTGGCGGCATCGATCGCCGCCAGGCGGGACAGCGCCTCGGGGCCGAGCGAGGCGGGGCCGAGATCGGGCAGATGGCCGGACAGGTCGCGGATGCGGCCCTCGGCATCGAGCAGGCCGGGCTTCTCCTGGCCCACGGGGCCGTAGCGCAACAGCTTCATCGGGTCGAACCTCCTGGGAATCGGGGCGCATGCCTCACGGCGCGCAGGTCTGCGGGCGCGGGGCAGGGCGGGACGGAGGTCGTCGGCACGGCGGTTTCCTCCGGCACGGCCCTGGCGCCGCACCAATCGATCCCATATATTGGGATCTTGTTCTTGTATGTGGGACGATACGCCTATGGCCTCGAAGCCGTCAACCGGGGAGCCGGGCGCGGCACCAGGGAGTGCCGCATCTGGGAGTGCCGCACCTGGGAGTGCCGCACCTGGGAGCCAGACGCTGCTGCGCGGCCTCGCCATCCTGGAGGCGGTGGCGGGCGGTGCCCGCGACCTCGCGGCCTTGTCGGCCTCGCTCGGCACCACCCGCAGCACCACCCACCGCCTCGCCGCGGCCCTGGTCGAGCAGCGCTATCTCACCTTCGCGCCGCGGGACGGCTACGCCCTCGGCCCCAAGCTCCTCGAACTGGGCTTTCGCGCCCAGCAGGCGGTGCCGGTGACCCGGGTGGCACGGCCCCATCTCGAGCGCCTGTCGGCGGAATGCGGCGACACGATCCATCTCGGCGTGCTGGAGGGCGACTGGGCGCTCTACCTCGACAAGCTGCCCGGGCGCCGGCGCATCGAGATCAGCTCGCGCGTCGGCGAGCGTCAGCCGGTCTGGTCGACGGGCCTCGGCAAGGCGCTGATCCTCGACTTCGACGAGGCGCGCTGGCGGGACTTCTACCGCCTGGGGGACGCACGGGGCGGCCACAGCCCGGACCTGGGGACCTGGCTCGACCGGATGCGATCCTACGCGGCGCGGGGCATCGCCTATGACCGCGAGGAGAACGAGCCCGAGGTGCGCTGCGTCGCCGGCCCGATCCGGGATGCCAGCGGGGCGATCGTCGCGGCGTTCAGCGTGACCAGCACGGTGCAGTACATGGACGAGCCCCGGATGGAGGCCCTGGCCGAGACGGTCCGGGCGGTCGCCGGGGGGATCAGCCGGGATCTGGGCTGGGCCGGGTAGCCGGCGACGCCGGCCGGGCCCGGCGGCGGGCCGCAGGGCCGAACGCGCCCCTGCCTGCGGGTCCGCGGACCGATGCCCTACTCCCCAACCCGATGCGCCCTCCGCGCTTGCCCCCGCCGCCCACCTCCGGCACACCGGCTCAGGCGCGAGCGGATCTTGCTCAGGCGCGAGCGGATCTTGGCTGCAATGGCATTGGTGAAGAAGGCGAAGCTCGCGGATGCGGCCGCGGCGGGCCGCCGGGACGGCGGGGCCTCCGCGGTGCCGGACTCGGCGCAAGCGCCGGCGACCCGGCGCAGCCGGAATCGCGGGCGGGCGGCCGAGGGAGCGGACACGCGCCGGCAGAAGGCGACCGAGCGCCTGGGCGCCGCCACCGAGGAGCTGGCCGCCGGCGTCACCGAGGCCTCGGCGGCGGCCGAGGAGCTGCGCCGGGGGATGGAGCAGATCGCCGCCGGAGCCGAGGAGGCCGCCGGGGCGGCGCAGGAATCCCTCGCGGCGGTGGCGGCGATCGTCGGGCGCCTCGGGGAGGCGCGGGAGCGGGCCGACCTGTCGCGCCAGCGCACCGCCGCCTTCCAGTCCCTGCTCGCCGAAGCGAGCGCCCAGGCCACCCAGTCGGTCGCCGCGATCGAGGCCGAGGCCGGGCGGCAGGCCGTGACGGTCGGCATCGTCGGCGACCTCGACCGGGGCGCGGCGAGCATCGGCGAGGTGACCGGCACGATCGGCGGCATCGCGGACCAGACCGGGCTCCTCGCCCTCAACGCCGCCCTCGAAGCGGCGCGCGCCGGCGAGGACGGCCGCGGCTTCGCGGTCGTCGCCGACGAGGTGAGGGCACTGGCCGAGACCGCCGAGACGGGCGCCGGGGAGGTGCGGGAGCGGGCCGAGGCGATCCGGGCCGAAATCGGAGCGCTCGGCGGCGCCATCCGGGAAGCCGCCGCCCGGGCCGTGGCTGAGGCTGCCTCGGGCGCCCGCGTCGCCCGGCAGCTGGAGGCGGCACGGACCGATCTCGGGAGCCTCGCGGAAGGGGCGCAGGGCATCCTGGCCGCGGCCCTGCGGGCCGAGGCGACCACCCGCGAGGCGCAAGGCGGCGCCGAGCAGGTCGCGTCCGCCGCCGAGCAGCAGGCCGCCGCGGCGGAAGAGGCGCAGGCCGCGGTGGCGCAGCAGACCGAGGCTCTCGACCAGGGCCAGGCCACCGCCGAAGCGCTGGCGGCCCTGGCCGAGACCCTGAGCGCCGGCGCCGGCCGAGCGAGTGCCCAGAAGGTCGCGAGCGCTCAGGAGATCGGGAGCGCCGCCGACGCGCTCTCGGCCTCGATCCAGGAATTGTCCGGCGCCGCCGCCGAGATCCTGGCCGCCATCGACCAGATCAGCCGCGGCCTGACCCTGCAGAGCGCCGCCGCCCGGCAATCCGCCGCGGCCATGGCGGAGATCGAACGCGTGGCCGAAGACGCCCGCACCGGGGCCGATCGCGCGCTGGCGCAGGTCGCGGCGATCGCCGGCGCCCTCCGGGAGGCCCGCGGCACCGTCGAAGCCCTCGCCGACGGCGTCGGGCAGGCCCTCGACGGGATGCGCGGCTCCCTCGACCGCCTCGGCGCGGTCGAGGCGGGCACCGGGCGCATCGAGACGATCGTCGAAGGCATCGCGCTGGTGGCCGTGCAGATCGGCATGCTGGCGGTGAGCGGCGCGATCGAGGCCGCCCGCGCCGGCGAGGCGGGCCAGGGCTTCGCCCTGGTCTCGGGCGACATCCGGGCGCTGTCGCGCGATGCCGCGGGCGGCGCCGAGCGGATCCGCGCCACGGTGCGGACGATCCGGGACGGCGCCGCCTCCCTGCGCCGCGCCCTCGAACGCTCCGTCGCGGCGGCCGAGGCCGAGGTGGCGAAGAACCGCACCCTCACGGCGGGCCTCGCCGCGGTCGAGACCGATGTGGGCGAGCTGGAGCGAGCCAACCGCGAGATCGCCGACGGCGCCGTGGCGATCCTCACCGCCGCCGCCGGCATCGCGGCGGGCGCCCGCCAGATCGCCGCGGCGGCCGAGGAGGCCGACCGGGCCTCGACCGAGGCCGCCACCGCCGCCCGCCAGCAGGCCCGAGGGGCCGAGGACCTGGCGGCGGCGGTCGAGGAGATCGCGCTGCTTGCCGACGAGCTGCAGGGCGCGGATGGCTGAGGCCGGGCCCGACCGCTTCCTCGTCGTCGCCCTCGCCGCGGGCCCGGAGGGCCGGCGCGTCGCCCTCCCGGCGGAGCGGGTGCGCGCCCTGGCGCCGGTCCCGGCCCTGACCCGGGTGCCCGGGGCGCCGGCCGCGCTCGTCGGCCTCGCCGACCGGCGCGGCGCGGCGCTCCCGGTCCTCGACCTCGCCCGGCTGCTCGCCCCCGACCGGCGCCCGGTGCCGGCGGGCCGGATGGTGCTGGCCGAGGCGCAGGAGCCGGTCGGGCTCCTCGTTCCCCGCGTCGTCGGATTGGCGGCGGATCCCGGCGCGGCGGCGATCCTCGACCTGCCGGGCCTCGTCGCCGGGCTGCTGCCCCGGCGGGTGGCGGGACTCGCCGACGCCGCCCCGCTTGCGGCGGCCCGGGCCGCCCCGGACCGCGCCCACGGCATCGCCCTGCTGGCGCTCACGGTCGCCGGGCGCCCCTATGCCCTGCCGCTCGACGCGGTCGAGGCGGTGGCGGGCTTGCCGGAAACCATCGCCACGCGGCCTGAGGCCGGGCCCGGTTCCCTCGGCACGATGCCCTGGCGCGGGCGGGCGCTGCCGCTCCTCTCCCTCGCCGCCCGGCTCGGGCTCGGGGCCGCCGCCGGCCGCCGGGTCGCGGTAGTCCGCGGCGTCGGGCTGGTGGCCGAGCGGATCGGGCCGGTGCTGCGCGTGAGCCCGGAGGCGATCGACCCGGTGCCCCGGACCCTGCGCCGGGCCGGGCCGGCGGCCGGCTTCGTCCGCCTCGACGGCGGCACCCTCGTCTGCCTCCTGTCGGCGCCGGCCCTGGTCGGCGAGGGGGTACCGGGCGGGGTGCCCGAGCCGTCCCTCGCCGCGCGCACGGAGCCGATGGTGGTCGTCGCCCTCGCCGGGAGGGCTTACGGATTGCCGGCCGGCGCGGTGCGCGCCGTGCAGCGGGCACCGGCCGCGCTCACCCGGGTGCCGCGGCGGACATCTCCCGCATCCGAGGGGCTTGCCGGGATGCTGGCGGGGCGCGGCGGGGCGCTGCCGGGCCTCGACCTCGGCCGGCGTCTCGGGTTGCCTCCTCGACCCGGGACCGGGCGCGAGCGCCTGGTCGTGGTCGAGGCGGGGGGCGTGCGGGCCGGCCTCCTCGTCGATGGCGCGATGCGGCTGGTGCGGCCGGAGGAAGGGGCGATCCGGCCCGTGCCGCCCCGGCCCGCCGGCCCGGACGCGGCGGTGACCCGGGTGGCGGAGCTGCGCGACGGCCCCCTGCCGCTGCTCGACCCGGCTGCGCTCCTCGGCCTCGCGGCGTCAGCCGGGGGGGCGCCGGCATGATCCGCCTTCTCGTGGTCGACGACTCGGCCCTGATGCGCAAGGTCCTGGGCGGCATCTTCGCCGCCGAGGGCGATTTCGAGGTGGCCTTCGCCCGCGACGGTCTCGAAGCCATCGATCTCCTGCCCCGCTTCGAGCCGGACGTGGTGACCCTCGACGTGACCATGCCGGGCCTCGACGGGCTCGCCTGCCTCGACCGGATCATGCTGGAGCGGCCCTGCCCGGTGGTGATGCTGTCCTCCCTCACCGCGGAGGGCGCCGAGGTGAGCCTCGACGCCCTGGCGCGGTGAGGGAGG
>NZ_LABZ01000350.1 GCF_001043955.1 Methylobacterium tarhaniae
AAAACCTAAGCGCGGCGGTATCACATCGAGGGGATCGGGCCCTTCAGACCGCCGCGGCCATGGCCTCGCCGAAGGACTGCACCAGGCGTCCCTCCAGCTTGCCGTCCATGGCGGAGAGGATCGCCATCGCGTCGGCCATCGGCATCGAGGGCTTGTAGGGGCGGCGCTCGGTGAGGGCGGCGTAGATGTCGCAGATGGTGAGCAGACGCACCATGTCGCCGATCTGGCCGCCGACGAGGCCGTCGGGGTAGCCGGAACCGTCGAGCATCTCGTGGTGGTGGCGCACCGCCGAGAGGGTCAGCGGGTCGCGCTCGCCGCCCTCCAGCAGCACCTCGTGGCCGATGGCCGCGTGGGTGCGCATCACCGCCATCTCGGACGGGTCGAGGCGGCCGGGCTTGTTGAGGATCTCGAGGGGAATGCGGGCCTTGCCGACATCGTGGATCAGCGCGGCCCGCACGAAGCGGAACTGGTCCTCGTGGCGGAACCCGAGATGCAGGGCGAATTGCGCGGAGAGGCCGGCCACCAGCAGGCAATGCTGGTAGGTGGCGTCGTCGTGGGTCCAGACCGTGTCGAGCCAGCGGGCGAGGCCGCCCTCCTGCACGGCCGTGAGGATCGGGCCGAGCCCGGCCTCGACGGTGCCCATGCGGATCGGCTGGCCGGCCCGGGCCTCGGCCATCAGGCCGTTCAGCGCCTCGCCGGCCCGGGCCACGCCCTGGCTCACCGCCCGCTCGGCGCCTCCGGCGACGATCCCGACCTGGTTGGCGAGCGCCGCCACGACGGTCTCGGGCGGCATGTAGGCCGGCATGCACACCGTCGCCCCGAGGGTCTTCGCGTGGCGCAGCGCGTCCTGGGTCGACTTGCGCAGGAGGCAGATCACCGGCAGGTTCCGGTCGGCGAAGCGGCGCTTGAGCGTGCGCAGGCAGTGGTCGGCCTCGGGCCGCGAGAGAGTCAGGTCGGAGACGACGCCGGCCAGCCTATGACGGTCCCGCCACGTCTCCTCGGGTCCGACGACATCGCAGAGCCCGATTGCCCGCAGGGCCGCGCTGATGGCAGCGCTGCGGTCCGGCCTGTCGGTCACGAGGACGAAGGTCCTCTCGTCGGGCATCGCATCCCTCCCGGCGGCCGCCCAGGCCCGCTCCCCTCCCCGATTACCCCGCCACTCCCGAACAAATGCTTACGGATTCGTGGAGTAACGACGGGCAGGCATCAACACCTCCCGGGCCTTCCGACGGCCGGCGGTGCCGCATCACCCAGCGGAGATGCGGCCCGGACGCGCCGCCGCGGCCCGTTCTCCTCCGGCGCAGGCCGGTGCGGGTTGCGCGACGCCCCCCGGGGATGATTGCCTGCGTCGATCACCTGACCGAACGTTATCGTCCTCGTAACTGTCGGGCGTTACGATCGCATTGCACTCGATCGAGTTGGGGCATTGCCGGAGCGCCGGTCGCCTGCCCGCAACCGGTCTCCGATCGCCGTGACCGGCCCGCAGCCCGCCGACCAGGGTTGCGGGTGCGGCTCCTCCTGACCGAAGGCCCCCATGTCGCTCAAGATCGCCGCCCGGATCCACGCCCTGACGGGCGTGGCGCTGATCGGGCTCGCCCTCATCCTCGGCCTCGCCGCCTACGACCTCGCGGGAGCGGTCACCAGCGCCCGGGCCCTCAAGACCAAGGACCTGGTGGACGCCGCCCACAGCATGCTCGCCCATTTCGAGGCCGAGGAGCGCGCCGGGCGGATGACCCGGGAGACGGCCCAGAAGACCGCGGCCGCGGCCGTCGCGCGCCTCCGCTACGGCAAGGACGAGTTCTTCTGGATCAACGACATGCAGTCCCGGCTGATCGCCCACCTCGATCCCCGGCTGGTCGGCCGGGACGTCAGCGGCCTCGCCGAGCCGTCGGGCCGCAAGTTCTTCGCCGAGATGATGCGCAAGATCGAAGCGGACGGGGCCGCCTTCGAGACCTACTGGTGGCCGAAGCCGGGCTCCGACGTGCCGGTCGAGAAGGTGTCCTACGCCCGCAGCTTCCAGCCCTGGGGCTGGGTCGTCGGCACCGGCATCTATGCCGACGACACCGCGGACCAGGTCCGCGACCTGCTGTGGAACCTGTTCGTCGGCGCCGCCGTGGTGGCGCTCCTCGTCGCCGCCGCCGCCACGTTGATCGGCCGCGGCATCGCCCGGCCGCTGCTCGGGCTGTCCGGCAGCATGGGCGCGCTCGCCGCCGGCCGGCTCGACGAGCCGGTGCCGGCGCAGGCGCGCCGCGACGAGATCGGCGCCATGGCGGCCGCCGTGCAGGTGTTCAAGGACGGGCTGATCCGCGCCCGCGCCCTGGAGGAGGAGACGGCGCTCGCCCGCGCCTCGGCCGAGGAGCAGCGCCACGCCGGCATGCGCCAGATGGCCGAGGCCTTCGAGCGGGCGGTCGGCGGCATCGTCGGGCAGGTCGCGGCCTCCGCCACCGAGCTGCAGGCCACCGCCGCCGTCATGACCGAGGGGGCCACCCGGACCGCCACCCAATCCACCGGCGTGGCCGCCGCGGCCGCCCAGACCGCCGCGAATGTCGGCACGGTCGCGGCGGCGGCCGAGGAACTCGGCGCCTCGGTCCAGGAGATCGGCCGTCAGGTCGACGGCTCGGCCCGGCTGGCGCAGGCGGCCGTCGCGGAGGCCGGGCAGACCGCGATCCAGGTGCGGGCTCTGACCGAGGCGACGGCGCGGATCGGCGACGTGGTCGGGCTGATCTCGTCGATCGCCGCCCAGACCAACCTCCTGGCGCTCAACGCCACGATCGAGGCCGCCCGGGCCGGAGCGGCGGGGCGCGGCTTCGCGGTGGTCGCGGCGGAGGTCAAGGAACTCGCCGGCCAGACCGCCAAGGCGACGGAAGAAATCACGAGCCAGATCGCGACGATCCAGTCCACGACCGGCCAGGCGGCGGGGGCGATCGGCCAGATCTCCGCCCGGATCGAGGAGATCTCAGGCGTCGCGACCTCGATCGCGGCCGCCGTCGAGCAGCAGGGAGCTGCGACCCAGGAGATCGTCCGCAACATCAGCCAGGCCGCTGCCGGCACCGACGAGGTGACCCACAACGCTGCCGCGGTGGCGAGCGTGGCCGAGCAGTCCGGGGTTTCGGCGGGGCAGGTTCTGTCGGCCTCCTCCGAATTGTCGCGCCAGTCCGAGCATCTC
>NZ_LABZ01000351.1 GCF_001043955.1 Methylobacterium tarhaniae
ATCGAAGTCGACCACGCAGACGCTCTGGCCGGTCTTGGCCAGAGCCGCTCCCAGAGCGGCCGTCGTGGTGGTCTTGCCCACCCCTCCCTTGCCGGATGTCACCACGATGACTTTGGCCATTGGTCCCCCTTACCGATCGATTGCGAAGTCGCGGCCGGCGCGGCCGCTGCGTGTGTTTTCTTCGATCTCGCCCCGTCCGCGGATCGTTGCCGCGGGGCCCCCAGGGCGGTGACGATGTCCTGTCGTGCTCAGTCGAGCGCGGCGGTGCGCATCGCGTCGCCGTCGAGCCACACCTGGACCGCGCGGCCACGGAGCGACGGGTCGATGTCGTCGGCGATGCGGTAGAGGCCGTCGATGGCGAGCAGCTCGGGCTCGAACTTGCGGCAGAAGATGCGTGCGCCCGGCGAGCCGGCGGCTCCCGCGATGGCGCGGCCGCGCAGGGCCCCGTAGATGTGGATCGAGCCGCCGGCGATGATCTCGGCACCCGAGGCGACCGAGCCCATCACGGTCACGTCGCCCTCGGGGAAGAGGATCGCCTGGCCGGAGCGCACGGGGCTCTCCAGCATCAGCGACTTCGCGCCCGTCACCCGCTCGACCGGCGGCGATGCCGGCGCCTCGCCGGGCATCGCCACCTCGCCGGAGGGCCGGCCGCCATTGAGCGGCGGCGGCATCCCGGGCCCGAGGGAGCCGGCCCCCGCGCCCTCGATCCCCATGATGGGGATCTCGCGCTGCCTGAGGGCGGCCACCAGGTCCTTGAGCGCATCCGGGCTCGGCGCCAGGGCGGTCACGTCGAGGATCACGGCGCGGCCGGCGAAGAAGGCCGGAGAGCGCTTGGCAAGGGCGTCGAGATCGGCGAGCCAATCCTCGATCGGCGCCTCGGGGGCTAACACGACCGCCAGGAACGAGCGGCCACGGAAGCGGATCGGCGGGCGGGTTTGGGTCTGGCTGGTCACGTCTTTACGACTCGTTACCAGCCCATCAGGCGCGCCCGATGGTTAGCGATTGGTTAACGGCCGTAACGAAGTCTTCACCTTTGCGATGAAGCCGCGGCGAGCGTGGCCTCGATGTGGCGCACCAGTCCCGGATCGAGCCTCAGGCTGCGGGCGAGGTGATCGAGATAGGCGCGCTCCTGCGGCGTGTCGACGCTGATCGCCATCAGGGAGGCGGCGTAGAGCTCGCTCGCCTGCTCCGGATTGCGGGCGAGGCGCGCCACCGCCTCGACGTCGACGGGCGCGCGCAGCACGTCCATCAGGAAGGCCTTGTCGTCCGCATCGAGGGCGTGGCGGTCCATCTCGCCGAAGATGCGGCCCTGCTCGTCGGCATCGATATGGCCGTCGGCCTTGGCGGCGGTGATCATGGCGATCAGGAGCGCCCGGGCCCGGTCCTGCTCGTCGGCCGGCGAGGCGGGCGCGAAGCGCGTGCCGCCGAGCATCCTGGCCGCCTCGTCGGCGGAGGGGATGAAGCCCGCCGCGCGGCCGGAGGGCGGGGCGGCGCGCTGGCCCTGGCTCGCCTGCCAGTTCTGATAGGCCTGGTAGGCGAGGGTGGCGATCAGGGCGAGGCCGCCGGCCCGGCCCGCGCC
>NZ_LABZ01000352.1 GCF_001043955.1 Methylobacterium tarhaniae
CATGGGGCAGTTGCTGCCCCAGGCCTTCCGGACGAGCGGCGTGCCGCTGGAAGCCCGCTTCGAGGCCCCACTCTCGATGGTGGTGTACGAGCTGGTCAAGCAGGGCGCCGGGATCGGCCTCGTCGATCCCTACACCGCCCTGACGCAGGTCGACGAGCGGGTGCGGCTACTGCGCTTCGTGCCGACCATCCCGTTCAACGTCGCGCTCCTGCGGCCCGACACGCGCCCGACCAACCCGGCCGCCGAAGCCCTCCTGGAGCGGATGCAGGCGGAGCGCGACCGGCTGATGGCGCGCTTCCCGGACTGAGCCTGGCCGGAGGCGCCGAGCGGAGACGACCCAATATGCGAAACGCGCATAACGCTCCGCGAACATTCAATTTTGCGCATTCCGGATTTCGGGGTTCACTCCGTCGGGTCGCTGACTTGAGGGAAAGCCGGTGAGTATTGCCGCGCAGAACGAAGCATCGGGCGGGAGCCGCTACGACGTCGTCATCATCGGCGGCGGCATCAACGGCACGAGCGCGGCGCGCGAGCTGACCGCGGCCGGTTACAAGGTGCTGCTTGCCGAGATGTTCGACCTCGCCCACGGCGCGTCGAGCCGGTCGTCGCGGATTTTGCATTGCGGTCTACGCTATTTCGAGACCCCTCGCCCCTTGCGCACCTTCCTGACCTCGCCCCGGCG
>NZ_LABZ01000353.1 GCF_001043955.1 Methylobacterium tarhaniae
GGCCCCGACCTCGAAGCCGCCCTCGGTCCAGAACCCGTTCTCGGTCGAGGAGATCGAGGCAGAGTTCGCCCGCCTCCTCGGCCGGCCGCTCGACAAGCGCTGACCCTCTGGCTGACCCGAGGGCATCCAGGGCTGTTGCACCGGAACCGCGCCCGCCCGCCCTCGAAGGGGCGCGGCGGGCGCGGCGCTTGCGGGCCGGGGCGGCGCGGCCCAGGGTGCGCCGCCATGGCGCCTCCGACTCCCCGCTCCCTCCTCCCGATTCTCTGCCGCGCGGCGGTGGCCCTGCCGTTCCTCTCGGGCGGGACGGTGATGGCGCAGAGCCTGACCGTCGATCTCGGCCCCAGTGGGGGCGTCACCGAGCGCGCCCTTCAGCTCGTCGCCCTCATCACCGTGCTGGCGCTGGCGCCCTCGGTCCTGGTGATGGCGACCTCGTTCACCCGCATCGTGGTGGTGCTGTCGATCCTGCGCTCGGCCCTGGGCACGCAGACGGCCCCGCCGAACGCGGTGATCATCAGCCTCTCCCTGTTCCTCACCGCCTTCGTGATGGCGCCGACGGCGCGGGAGGCCTACCGCACCGGCATCGAGCCGCTGCTCGCCGGACAGATCCAGCAGGGACAGGCCTTCGAGCGGGCGAGCCAGCCCTTCAAGGCCTTCATGCTGCGCAGCGTGCGCGAGAAGGACCTGAAGCTCTTCCTCGACCTCGCCCGAGCCGGGACGCCGGCGACCCCCGAGGCGGTGGGCCTCGAGGTGCTGACTCCCGCCTTCATGATCTCGGAGTTGCGCCGCGCCTTCGAGATCGGCTTCCTCCTGTTCATCCCGTTCCTGATCATCGACCTCGTGGTCGCCTCGATCCTGATGTCGGTCGGCATGATGATGATGCCGCCCGCGACCGTGGCGCTGCCGTTCAAGCTGATCTTCTTCGTGCTGGTCGACGGCTGGACCCTGGTGGCCGGCTCGCTGGTGCAGAGCTACGGCGGCTGATCGGCGCCCGGCCAGGGCACCGTCCCGGGCACCAGGCGCAGGCCCAGGCCGGCGAGGTGGGCCGGCACGCCGCGGCGCATCAGACGGTCGCGGCGCGCGAGGCGGGCGAGGCCGGCGGCCTGGGCGTCCGCGGCGGCGATGAGCGGCTGCGTCCAGGCCTCGAACCAGGCGATCTGCATCGCGAAACCGAGCAGGATGGTCTCGCCGGCGAGGTGCTGCGAGGCGGCCACCACCCGCCGC
>NZ_LABZ01000354.1 GCF_001043955.1 Methylobacterium tarhaniae
GCCCGCCTCTTCCGCAGCCTGCGCGAAAGCCGACGTCGCCGCCAAGGTGCGGGTGTCGAGGGCGCCGGTCGCCGTCTCGGCCGCCCGGCCGATCGCCAACGCCGCTTCCTCGGCCCGGCCCGCCAGGCCCACCACGGCCCCGTGCAACGCCGCATCCGCCTCGCCGGCCCGCGTGCCGATCAGGCCCGCCGCCTCCTCCGCCACGCGGGCGAAGGACGAGGCCGCCTCGGCCAGACGCGCCTGCAGCGCCCCCGTCGCCTCCTCGGCGCCCTGGCGGAACGCCTCGACGCTCTCCGCCGTCCGCGCGCCCACCGCACCCGTCGCCGTCTCGGCAGCCCGGCGCAGGACCTCGGCGGCCTCTTCCGCCCGCGCCCCCAACTCGCCGGTCGTCGCGGTGGTGGCCTGCCGGAACAGCTCCGCCGCGGCCTGGCTGCGGGCGTCGAGCTCGGCGCCGGTCGTCTCCAGCGTGCGCCGGAAGATGTGCGCCACCTCCACCGTGCGGGTGCCGAGCGCCCCGGTCGCCTGCTCGGCGGAGCGGCGCATGATCTCGGCGGCTTCCTCGGAGCGGACCTGCAGCGCGTCGCCGACCGTGTCGGCGGACGAGGTGAGGGCGGCGGCCGCGGCCTCGGCCCGCTCGGCCAGGCCAGCCAGCGCGGTGCGCAGGGAGGCGTCGGCGGTCTCGGTGCGTTCGCCGATCAGGCGGCCGGCTTCCTCGGCCGCGGCCACGAAGGCGGCGGCGGCCGCCGCCGTGCGGGTGTCGAGGGCGCCGGTGGCGCTCTCGGCGGCGAGCGCGAGGGCGGCGGCGACGTCCTCGGCCTGGCGCGTCAGGTGCTCGACCGTGCCGCGCAGGG
>NZ_LABZ01000355.1 GCF_001043955.1 Methylobacterium tarhaniae
TCCAGCACACGACGTTCCCGCCCGCCGCCATCGCCTTCAGCGGGCGGGTCGACTTGCGCTTCCCGTCGGTAAACCACGGGCTCATCGGCCGCGGCCTGACCTGCTCTTCCGCCCGCCCCCTTACCCCCCCGGCCAGGGGCCTCGGGCGAGATGAGGCCTCCCGCACGCCCCGGCGCCATCCGCCCACCGACGCCCCGCCCGTGGCCGCCACCCCCCCCCGCTCCGCCGCCGATCCCGCGCCGTCGGAGGCCGTGCCGGCGCCGCGCCCCGTCGCCGCCCCGCGGGAGCGGATCCTGCACGTGTTCCGGGCCCCGGTCGGCGGCCTGTTCCGCCACGTCCTCGACGTCGCGCGGCTGCAGGCGGAGGGCGGCCACGCGATCGGCCTGTTCTGCGATGCGAGCACCGGAGGGCCCCGGGCGGAGGCAGCCCTCGCCGAGCTGGCGCCGCGCCTCGCCCTCGGCATCACCCGGCTGCCGATGCGCCGCAACCCGCATCCGAGCGACCTGACGGCACTGGCGGCGCTCTCCGGCCTCGTGCGCCGTGCCGCTCCGACCGTGCTGCACGGCCACGGCTCCAAGGGCGGCCTGTTCGCCCGCCTGGTGCCGGGCGCGCTGCCGGTGCGGGCCTACACGCCGCATGGCGGCAGCTTCAACTACCGCCCGGGCACGCCGCTCCATCGCCTCTACATGCTGGCCGAAGGCATGCTCACCCGCCGCACCGACGTCTTCCTGTTCGAGAGCGACTACATCGCCGGGCGCTACCGGGCCTATGTCGGCCCGACCGACCGGCTGGTGCGCGTGGTCCATAACGGCATCGGCGCGGCGGAATTCGCCCCGATCGTCCCGGGTCCGGATCCGGTCGACCTCGTCTATATCGGCGAGCTGCGCGAGGCCAAGGGCGTGCCGGTGCTGTTCGAGGCCCTGGCGCGCCTGCGCCGG
>NZ_LABZ01000356.1 GCF_001043955.1 Methylobacterium tarhaniae
TGGGCCGCGCCGTTCTGCGCGGTCCTCGCCATAGGCCGGGCGGAGGCCGAGGACGCAGTGGGCGTCGGCGCCGTGGAGTCCGAGCCCCTGCCGGCGGTGGCCGACAGGGAGCCGGCCCTCGTCCCCGCCACCCCGGCGATCCATGCCGAGCTCGGCGACAACCTCGCCTTCGAGCGCCCCCTCGACCTCGCCGACGTCGAGGGTGCGCTCGAAGGCGAGGTTGTCGCCGAGATCGGCATGGATCGCCGGGGTGCCGGGATCGAGCGCCGTCTCCATGTCGACCACCGCCGGCAGCGGCTCGAACTCCACGGCGACGACGCCCAGCGCGTCCTCGGCCTCGGCCCGGCTATGGGCGACGACCGCGCAGAACGGCTCGCCGACCCAGGCCACCCGGTCGAGGGCCAGCGCGTGCTGGGGCGCCGAGCGCAGTCCCTTGAAGTGGCCGAGCACGCCGATCCAGGGCGTGCAGACCGTCGCGAGCTCCGCCCCCGTCACCACCGCGATCACGCCCGGCATCGCCTTGGCGTCGGCGGTGTCGATCGACAGGATGCGGGCATGGGCGTGAGGGCTGCGCAGGAAGGCGACGTGGGCGAGGCGCGCGGCCGGCACGTCGTCGACATACGTTCCGCGGCCTTCGAGCAGGCGCCTGGCGTTCGGCCGCGGCACCGAGCGGCCGATATAGCTGTTCGGCCGGTCGAGGAAGGTGAGGCCGGCGGCCTCCTTGGTCTCCCCGCTCATTCGGCCGCCTCCTTGCTGCGGCGGGCCTCGGCCGTGGTGCCGATCGCGTCGACGATCGCCTGGTAGCCGG
>NZ_LABZ01000357.1 GCF_001043955.1 Methylobacterium tarhaniae
GCCGCCACCGCGAGGTCGGCGCTCCCGCTCGGCTCGCGGCTCAGGACGTCGCGCAGGTCGCCCTCCTGCAGGCGGGCATAGAGGCCGGTGCGCCGCGCCTCGGCCAGCATCCCGGGCGAGAGGTCGATCCCGGTGAGCGTGCCGGCGATCCCGCAAAGGGCGCGGCCCATCAGGCCGGTGCCGCAACCGAGATCGAGGACGCGGCCGAAACGGACCTCCGGCCCCCGCAGCCGCTCCAGGGCCGCGCGGATCAGCGCCGGGCCGCAATAGCCGAGGCCCTCGACGAGGTGGCGTTCGAAGCGGCCTGCATAGCCGTCGAACAGGGCCCTCACATAGGCCGGCGAGATCGCCTCCTCCGACGCGTCCCCGAGCTCCGCCAGATGCAGGCGGGCCCCCAGGGCATCCTCCGGATCGAGGGCGAGCGCCGCCCGGAACGCGGCGGCGGCCTCGTCCCGCAGAGCCGGGTCGGCGGCGCGGGCGCGCCCGAGCAGCAGCCAGGCCGGGCCGTAGCCGGGCGCGCGTTCCAGCACCTGGGCCGCGAGGTCCGCGGCGGCGCCCGCATCGCCCTCGGCGAGGGCCGCCTCGGCCCAGGCGTAGCGGCGGTCGGCGAGGAGGTCGCCGGAGGAACGGGCGGGGGCGCGCATCGCTGAGGGG
>NZ_LABZ01000358.1 GCF_001043955.1 Methylobacterium tarhaniae
GCGCCGGGCGCTGGTCCTCTACGTCCCGGTCCTGCTCGGGCTGATCCTGCTCACCAAGACCCGCAGCGCCTGGGCCGGCGCCGGCCTGATCCTGCTCACCCACGGCCTTCTCTTCGACCGGCGCACCCTGCTCTACTTCCTGGGCCTGCCGGTGGCGCTGCTGGCGGTCCCGGAATTCGCCGAGCGCCTCGCCGACCTGCAGCAGGGCAACACCATGGATGCCTACGAGAAGCTGAACTCGTACGCCTTCCGGATGCTGCTGTGGCAGGGCGCCATGACCTGGTTCTGGGAGCGCCCGCTCTTCGGCTGGGGCCTGTCGAGCTTCGGCCACTACGTGGCGCAGTTCTTCCCGCTGCCGCTCGAGAACGATACCATCGATTCCCACAGCGTCTACGTGCAGTTCCTGTTCGAGACCGGGCTGATCGGCCTCCTCGCCTATCTCTGGCTGTATGCGCGGACTCTCGCCCTGATCGCGCGGCTGATCACCCGCGGCGAGCGATGGGCCTGGATGCTCCTGGCGATGACGGCCGGCTACCTGTCGATGGCCTATTCGGACAACATGCTCTACTATCTGGTGCCGACCTGGTACATGTGGTTCGTCCTCGGCGGCGCCTGCGCCCTGCTGGTGCAGCGCCGGGC
>NZ_LABZ01000359.1 GCF_001043955.1 Methylobacterium tarhaniae
GACATCAAGAAGACGGCGGCGTTGGTGGAGGAGATCTCGGCGGCGTGCCGGGAGCAGGATGTCGGGTCGGGTCAGATCAACCAGGCGATCCAGCAGCTCGACAAGGTGACGCAGCAGAACGCGTCGGCGTCCGAGCAGGTCTCGGCGACGTCGGAGGAGCTGGCGGCGCAGGCCGAGACGCTGCAGGCGACGATCGCCTATTTCCGGCTCGGCGAGGCGGCGGCGCCGGCGGCCCATGCGCGACCGATCGACGGGGCGGTGTCGCAGCTGCGCGCCACCGCCGCCCGGATGGCCGCTCCCTCGGCGGCCGTGAAGTCGCCCGTCCGGTCGGCGGCCAAGCCCCTGGCCAGCGGCCTGCGCGGTTCTGGCTTCACCTTCGATATGACGGGTGCCGACGACATCCGCGACCAGGACTTCAAACGCGCCTGATCGGGCGGATCGGCAGCTGGCGCGCCGCCATCGGCTCGCATGATCTGTCACCTGTCCGTCGATCCTCTCCCTTCCTGCGAATGATCGCCCATGTCCCTCCTCACCAGCATGAAAAAGTCCTCCAGAACACGGTTTGCCGTCGAGGAAATCAAGCGGCTGAGCCAGATGCTTGCCGACGGCAACCTGTCTGCGAGGGCAAACCTGGATATCGCCACAGGAGATGCCAGGGACATATTGATTGCCGTCAACATGCTTCTCGACAGCGCGACGCGTCCGGCGATCGCATTCGGCGATGGCATCGGCCGGATGGCGTCGGAGCACGAGAAAGGCGACATCGACGTCGTGATGCCTGCCGATCGGTTCAAAGGCGACTTTGCCGTGATGGCGCAGGACATCAACGGGATGGTGGCCGGCCATATCGCCGTGAAAAAGAAGGCCATGGCCTGCGTCAAGGCGTTCGGTGAGGGCGATTTCAACGCCCCGCTCGAGCAGTTCGCCGGCAAGAAGGCTTTCATCAACGACACGATCGAGACGTTGCGGGGCAACCTCCGCTCGATCATCACCGAAATACAGACCCTGACCACAGCTTCCACCGCCGGGAGGCTCAGCGAACGGGGCAACGCCGACCGATACGTGGGGGATTTCGCCAAGGTCGTGCTCGGTATCAACGGGATGCTCGATGCCATCATCCTGCCGATCATGGAGGGCAACCGCGTGCTCGACCTCGTCAGCGCGGGCGATCTGACACAGCGCATCGACATCGCGTGCGAAGGCGATCATCAGCGCATGAAAGATGCGGTCAATGCGCTGGTCGACAGCCTGACGACCTTCGCCGTCGGTGTCGCAGATGCCGCGAACCGGGTCGCCGCCGGCAGCATGGAGCTGTCGGCCTCGGCCGAGCAACTGTCGCAGGGCTCGACCGAGCAGGCCG
>NZ_LABZ01000036.1 GCF_001043955.1 Methylobacterium tarhaniae
TCCATCCCCACCGAGGTGAAGCCGGCGATGAGCGCGGTCTCGATCATGTAGCCCGACAGGCGGGTGTCCTTGCCGATCACCACGCGATGACGGTGGTCCCCGCGCTGGAACACGAGCCCGGCGGCTTGCCCCACCTTGAGCGCGAGTTCCGGCGTGATGGTGCCGTTGGCCCGGCCCCGGATGCCGTCGGTCCCGAAATACTTACGCACGGCGATCAACTCCCTGTCCCGTTCCGGGCCGAGCAGCATGGCGGCGCGAGCCGTTGCGCCAAGCCGTTACCGCCTGTCCCGCACGCGGTCGCACACGGTCTGGGTTATTTTGCGGCTCACCACCCAAGAGCAAGGGGCGGCGGGATCGCTCCCGCCGCCCCTCGTGGCGAAAATCGGATGGTGTGGATTCCGGATCAGGCCTGCGGCTGCGGCTCGTAGCCGCCGTCGTTCTCCCGCGGCCGGCCGCGGCCGGCGGAGGGGACCGGCGAGCCGCGGGACGGGTTCGTCGGGTAATCGCCGGCGTCGCGCACCGGGGGCTTGCCGTCGAGAAGGTCCCGGATCTCGTCGCCCGACAGGGTCTCGTACTCGAGCAGGCCGCGGGCCAGGGCCTCGAGATCGGCGCGCCGCTCGTCCAGGATGCGGCGGGCATCCTGGAGGCCGGCCTCGACGAGGCGGCGGACCTCGGCGTCGATCTTCTGGGCGGTGGCCTCCGACACGTTCTGCTGCCGGTTGACCTGCATGCCGAGGAAGACCTCGTCGTTGTTCTCGCCGTAGGCGACGGTGCCGAGTTCGGGCGAGAAGCCCCAGCGGGTCACCATCATGCGGGCGAGGCGGGTCGCCTGCTCGATGTCCGACTGCGCGCCGGAGGTGACCTTGTCGTGGCCGAAGATCATCTCCTCGGCGACGCGGCCGCCCATCATGATGGCGAGGCGCGAGGTCATCTGCTCGAAGGACATCGACAGCTTGTCGCGCTCCGGCAGCTGCATGACCATGCCGAGCGCCCGGCCGCGGGGGATGATCGTCGCCTTGTGGACGGGATCGGTCGCCGGGACGTTGAAGGCCACGATGGCGTGCCCGCCCTCGTGATAGGCGGTCAGCCGCTTCTCGTCCTCGGTCATGACGAGGGTGCGCCGCTCGGCGCCCATCATCACCTTGTCCTTGGCGTCCTCGAACTCGTGCATCGTCACGATGCGCTTGCCGCGGCGGGCCGCCAGCAGGGCCGCCTCGTTGACGAGGTTCATCAGGTCGGCGCCCGAGAAGCCGGGGGTGCCGCGGGCGATCACCTTCAGGTCGACGTCGGGCGAGAGCGGCACCTTGCGGACATGGACGCGCAGGATGCGCTCGCGGCCGATCACGTCCGGGTTCGGCACGATGATCTGGCGGTCGAAGCGGCCCGGACGCAGCAGGGCCGGATCGAGCACGTCGGGGCGGTTGGTCGCCGCGATGATGATGATGCCCTCGTTGGCCTCGAAGCCGTCCATCTCCACGAGGAGCTGGTTGAGGGTCTGCTCGCGCTCGTCGTTGCCGCCGCCCAGGCCCGCGCCGCGGTGGCGGCCGACGGCGTCGATCTCGTCGATGAAGATGATGCAGGGGGCGTTCTTCTTCGCCTGGTCGAACATGTCACGGACGCGGCTGGCGCCGACGCCGACGAACATCTCGACGAAGTCCGAGCCCGAGATGGTGAAGAACGGCACGTTGGCCTCGCCCGCGACCGCCCGGGCGATCAGGGTCTTACCGGTACCGGGGGGGCCGACCAGCAGCACGCCGCGCGGGATGCGGCCGCCGAGGCGCTGGAACTTCTGCGGGTCGCGCAGGAACTCGACGATCTCCTGCAGGTCCTCCTTGGCCTCGTCGACGCCCGCCACGTCCTCGAAGGTGACGCGGCCATGGGCCTCGGTCAGCAGCTTCGCCTTGGACTTGCCGAAGCCCATGGCTCGGCCGGCGCCGGACTGCATCTGGCGCGACAGGAAGATCCAGGCCCCGATGAACACCAGGATCGGCAGCCAGTTGACCAGCAGCGCGATGAACCACGGCGTGTTGTCGGAGGGCGGACGGGCGGTGATGGTCACGCCCTTGCCCTGGAGCTTCGACACCAGCGAGGGGTCGTTCGGCGCGTAGGTCGTGAACGTGCCGCCGCTCGTGTAGGTGCCGCTCACCTCCTGGCCGGAGATGACCACGCTCTGGATGCGGCCCGCCTCGGCGTCGTTCAGGAGCTGGCTGTAGGCGATCTCCCCGCCGCCCGAGCGGTGACCCGGGTTCTGGAACAGGGTCACGAGGGCCAGCACCAGCAGGAAGATGACGACCCACAGGGCGAAATTGCGGAAATTGGGGTTCATCGAAGAGTCAATCCCTGAGGAGCGCGGCACCGTGCGGGCGTGCTGGTAAGGGCACCGGCACTCGGACCGCAATGTAGGCACCCACCGGGAACTTGCCAAGTAATCGCCCGGCACCTGCGGCGCCACGCGCCCTCGGACTCACCGAAACGTCAGGCCGGACGCGGTTTTGGCGAGCGCCGCGGCGGCTCCGGCCCCAGGGTCAGCCGCCCGCCGCCGGCCGCCAGGAGGAGGCCCGCGACCGTGCGCCTGCACGTTCCCCCCTCCCGCAAAGCCGGCAGGACCTGGCCGAGGAGGATCCGTTCCAGCCGCTCCAGCCGCGGCGGATAGGCCGTGGCCTCCCCCTGCAATCCTGCCGCCGCGAGAGCGACGACCCGCAGGGCCACCGCGTCGGGCAGTGCGGCGAGGCCGCGTCCGTCCAGGACGAGGCGCCCCTCCCCGCCCGGATCGGGGCGGCACAAGGCGCGCAGGGCCGTCTCGGCCGCCTCGGACAGGGCCGCCTCGTCGCGGCGCAGGCGGCCGGCGAGGCGGGCGAGGCGCCCGGCGGTCAGCCCCTCCTCGGCGAGGAGCGGCAGCAGGCGCCGCAGCCGGGCGCGGCCGAACCGCGGATCGGTGTTGGAGGGGTCGCGCACGAACGACCAGCCCCGCGCCTCGCAGGTCGCGACGAGGCGGGATTTCGGCACGCTCAGGAACGGCCGGCCGAGGGTCAGCCCGTCGAGGGCACGGGTCGGCGCCATCCCGGACAGGCCTGCGGGACCCGACCCGGCGCAGAGGCGCATCAGTACGGTCTCGGCCTGGTCGTCGAGGGTGTGGGCGGTGAGGACGAGGTCGGCGCCGACCTCGCGGGCGAGATCGGCGAGGAGGCGGTAGCGGGCCGCCCGCGCCGCCTCCTGGAGCCGCGCCGCCGGCTTCGGACCGACCCAGGCGAGGGTGCGGTGGGCGAGGCCGAGGCGCGCGGCGAGGACGGCCACGCCGGCGGCTTCGGCGGCCGATCCGGGGCGCAGGCCGTGATCGACGGTGGCGACGACGAGAGGAATTCCAGCCTGCCCGAGGGCGGCGCAGCCCATCAGCGCCGTCGAGTCGGGGCCGCCGGACACCGCCAGCACGGCGCCGCGGAAGGCGGCGTGGCCCCCGATCCAGGGTGCGAGGAGACCGGCGCCCTCCGCCGGGCCGAGAGGCCCGTCGGGAGACGGCCCGTCCGGGCGGCTCACGCCGCGTCGCTCACGCCGCGCAGCGCGCGCGCCGCTGCTCCCGGTCGACCCCCTGCTTCACGTTCGCGGAGGCTTGCGGGAACTTGCGCTCCAGCTCGGCCAGGGTGGCGCAGGCCTGCTCGCGGGCGCCGAGCGCATTGAGCGAGGCGCCGAGCTTCAGCATCGCGTCCGGCGCCTTGCGCGAGCGGGCATAGTCGGTCGAGACCTTCAGGAACTGCTCCGCCGCCTCGCGGGTGCGGTTGCGCTGCAGGTAGCTCTCGCCGAGCCAGTAGGTCGCGTCCGGCACCAGGGCGTCGCGGGGATGCGACTGGATGAACTGGCGCAGGCTCATCTCGGCCTGCTCGTACTGGCGCTGCAGCACATAGGCGTAGGCCGCCTCGTAATCCGCCTTCGCGTCGCCGGTGCCGGTGGCGGCGACGCTGGCTGCGGGCCGCGGCGCCGGGGCTGCCGGCGCGGCGGCCGGGCGGGATGGCGGGCGCAGGTCCACCGGCTCGCCGTATTCGGGCGTCTCGTCCTCGATGGCGGCGCGAGGCGGAGCGAGGGCGGCGGTGGCGCTCGGGGTCGCCGGAGCGGCGGCGGCCGAGCGGGGCGCCTGCGACGGCGTCGTCGCGCCGAGGGCCTGGGGTGCGCCCGGCGCGCCGGGATTCTGGGACGGGTCGAAGGCGTCGCTGCGCTTCTGGGGCTTGGCCTGCGGGGTCGCGGCCGCCGGCTTCTGCCCGCCCTTCATCTCCTGGAAGCGGAACTCGACGTCCTCCTGGAACTTGCGCAGCTGCTCCTTGAGCTGGCGGTTCTCGTACTGGAGCGACTCGATCTGGCCCGCCATCTGGCGCGACTGGTTCTCCAGCCGGTTGAGGCGCACCACGAACTCGGCGGCATCCTGGGCTACGACCGGGGACGCGGCGGCGAGGGCCAACCCTGAAACGGCAAGGGGAGCGAGGAGCAGGCGGCGAAGCATGGCGGGGCGCATCACGGCTCGGGTCAGGCGGCGGGTCCGCACTCGGGAGGGCGGGTTAGCAGATGCCGCGGCTCCCGGCAAAAGGGGCGGCAGGCGCCGCCGCGTTCACCTCGGATGGGGCGGCGGTGGCCGCCGCCCCCTGCCCTCACGAGCCGGCGCCGCCGTCCAGCACCGTGACGGCGCGGCGGTTCTGCGACCAGCACGAGATGTCGTTGCAGACCGCCACCGGGCGCTCCTTGCCGTAGGAGACGGTGCGCATCCGGTTCGACCCGATGCCCCGGGAGGCGAGGTAGTCCCGCACCGCCTGCGCGCGGCGGGCGCCGAGGGAGAAGTTGTACTCGCGGGTGCCGCGCTCGTCGGCATGGCCCTCGATCAGGAAGGTGTAGCGCGGGTAGCGCGACAGCCACTGAGCCTGCTTGTCGAGGGTCGCGGTGGCGGTCGAGGTCAGGTCGGTCGAGTCGGATTCGAAGAAGACCCGGTCGCCGACATTGACCACGAAGTCCTGGGCGCTGCCCGGGGTCGCCGGCCCGCCGCGGCCGCCATAGCCGCCGGCTCCGCCCGCCCCGTAGGCGGCCGAGGCGTCGGCGAGGTCGTTCTTGCTCGCGCAGGCCGCCATCGACAGGGCGAGCCCGAAAGCGGCGGTGATCTTGAGCGCGCGCAGGGGCGCGAGCGGCAGCGGCATCGACCAAACTCCTCTGGCGGCCTCGATCGAGGCCGCACCCGGCGAGGCCCGAGCCGCACGAAGAGCCCGGCGCCGCCGCAACACAACACGCCATCGTCCATAGTCCCGGGCGGTTAAGCGAAGGTTCCGTCAAGCTTGACGGTCCCTTGCGACCTCCGCGAAACCTCTCGGCGCCGGGACGTTCATGCCGCCCGGACCGTGCCCCGGCGATGCGCGGGGCGAGCGCCAGACACCTTTGAAATACGGCCACGCTGCGGCGCAAGATGCCGCCGCGGGCGCGTTCCCGAAGCGCGTTGCAGTTCCGCAACAACGCGGCGTGGGCTCGATTGACGTTTCGTTAACCAATACCGCCGACCGTCACCGGAACGACCGCCGAGATCCCCCTCGCGATGCCCGCGCTCCCACCCGATTCCCGGACGTCCCAGCCCGGCACCAAGCCCTGCGTGCTGATCGTCGAGGACAGCTACATGCTGCTCGAGCTGCTGGTGACCCTATGCGAGCAGCACGGCGTCGAGACGTTGACCGCATCGAGCGGCCAGGCAGCCCTGGACCTGCTGCGCCGGCACGGAGCGCGGATCGACTGGCTCCTCACCGACATCCGTCTCCCCGGCCCCGTCGACGGGTGGACGGTGGCGGAAGCCTATCGTCTGATCCAGCCGCATCGGCCGGTGATCTATTCCTCGACCACCGCCAACCTGAGGCGCCCTGCGGTGCCGGGCAGCATCTTCGTCACCAAGCCCTTCGTGATCGCCGACATCCTGCGCCTCGCCCGGATGATGGCGAGCGAGGTCGAGGCGTCGCGCCGGCTCTGCGCCTGAGGCCGGTCAGGATCCGGTCGCGGTCCGGGCGGCCGCCGCGGCCTTGGCGTTGGCGCTCTCCTCGGCGGCGTCCGCGGCCTCGCTGAGGCGAAAACTCCGCGCCCGCTCCTCGCAGCGGGAGCGCAGGGTGTCGAGCTCTTCCTCGGTCAGGTGCTCGATGCCGATATAGGCGTTCTGGGCCGCGCTCGCGCGGATCAGCTCGTCGAGCTTGGCCTGGATCGCCGCCCCGTCGCGGTTCTGGGTGTTCTGGATCAGGAACACCATCAGGAACGTCACGATGGTCGTGCCGGTATTGATGATCAGCTGCCAGGTGTCCGAGTAGTGGAACAGCGGGCCGGTCACCGCCCAGGCCATGATCAGGAGCAGGCTCGCCGCGAAGGTGCCGGGTCGGCCCGCCGCACGGGCCACCGAGGCGGCGAAATCCGAGAAGGTGGGGGCGCGTGTCGTTGCCATCGTGGTTCCCGCAGCGGCCCGGATTCCCGGAGGATTTCCCAAAGGTTTCCGGCAACTCCGGGCTGATGAGCTTCCGCTTACGAATTCCGATCCCGCTCCCACGGTTCCCCTCTTGACGCGGTCCCTGGCCCGGCGCAGTGACGGGCTGCCCACGGCGCGCCTTCGCGCCGCAGCATCTCCGGACAACCCGCACTCCATGCCGAGCGACAGTCACAGTCGACCGCCCTTGCCGTCTCCGGCCTGAGGTCCCGCGCCCGCCTTCTTCCGCGGCGCGCCGCGACCGGCCGGCGACGGCCGGCCGACGCCAGACGCCCGAAGAGGTGAGCCATGATCGACACCGTGACCGACGCCCCCGTCGAGCCCGCCGCCCTCGCCGCGCGCCTGTCCGACGAGAGCGCCCCCGACATCGTCGAGGCCCTGAACCGGGAGGCACCGGAGGTGGCGGCCGCGATCCTGCTGAGCCTGCCGCACGACCGCGCCGTCGAGGTGCTGGACCAGCCCGAGCTCGACTGCACTCCCGACATCATCGAGATGCTGCCGCGGGACCGCGTCGCCTCGTTCCTGTCGGGCATGTCGGCCGACCGGGTCACCGACGTGATCCGGGAGATCGAGGAGCCGGGCCGCTCGGACCTGCGCGCCCGCCTCGACGCCGAGACCCGGGGCGCGGTGGACAAGCTCATCGCCTATCCCGAGGAGAGCGTCGGCTCGATCATGACGACGGAGTTCGTCGCCGTGCCGACGACCTGGACCGTCGGGCTCACCCTCGACTACATCCGCAAGGTCGAACGCACCCGCGAGACGGTCTACTCGATCTTCGTGCTCGATCCGCGCACCGGCGCGCTCGCCAAGGCGGTGCCGCTGCGCCGGCTGATCACCGGCAACCCGGAGGACGCCATCCTGTCGGTGGCGCCGAACCGCCGCCCGGTGGTGGTCTCGGCCGATGCCAGCCGCGACGAGGCCGCCCGCCTGATCTCGAAATACGATCTCCTGGCGATCCCCGTGGTGGATGCCAGCAACCACGTCGTTGGCATCGTCACCGTCGACGACGTGATCGACGCGATGATCCAGAAGCAGACCGAGGACGTGCAGCGCTTCGGCGGCATGGAGGCGCTCGACGAGCCCTACATGTCGATCAACTTCCTCACCATGATCCGCAAGCGGGCCGGCTGGCTCTGCGTCCTGTTCCTCTCCGAGATGCTCACCGCCAGCGCGATGCAGGGGTTCGAGGGCGAGCTGGAGAAGGCCCTGGTGCTGACCCTGTTCATCCCGCTCATCATGAGCTCGGGCGGCAATTCGGGCTCGCAGGCGACCTCGCTGCTGATCCGGGCGCTCGCCCTGCACCAGGTGCGCCTCGCGGACTGGTGGCGGGTGGCCCTGCGCGAGATCCCGGCCGGCCTGACGCTGGGCGCGATTCTCGGCGCGATCGGCGTGGTGCGGATCGTGATCTGGCAGAAGCTCGGCTTCTACGATTACGGCGAGCACTGGTTCCTGGTCGCCGCCACGGTCGGCACGGCGCTCGTCGGCATCGTGCTGTTCGGCTCGCTCACCGGCTCGATGCTGCCCTTCATCCTCCAGCGCGTCGGCTTCGACCCCGCCACCGCCTCGGCCCCGTTCGTCGCGACCCTCGTCGACGTCTCGGGACTGGTGATCTACTTCACGGTGGCGCTGGTGATCCTGAAGGGGACGTTGCTGTAGGCGAGTGAGCTCGATCAAATCTCTCTGACGCCCCCATCAAACTCTGCGTTATCCCGGGACTCGCCGCAGGCGAGAACCCGGGATGACATTGAGGATGCCGGCGTCGTCGCGCGCGCCGACAGGCCCCGGACGCATCCTCACCTGTCCTCGATCGTCAGCTTCTGGAACCCCTTGGCCGCCAGCTTCGGCCGCTTGGCGCTCAGGATGCGGGAATTCACCCCCGTCCAGCCGATCTCGCCCGACAGCCGGCCGTACTCGATCTTCGGGCAGCGGTTCATCACCACGGTGACGCCCCGCGCCTCGGCCCGCGCCGCCCCTTCGTCGTTGCGCACGCCGAGCTGCATCCAGATCACCGCCGGCAGCGGGTCGAGGGCCAGGGCCTCGTCGACGAGGGGACCCGCCGCCTCGGAGTTCCGAAAGATCTCCACCATGTCGACCGGGTGAGGAAGATCGGCGAGCCGCGCCACCACGGGCCGGCCCAGGATCTCGCCGCCGGCGAGGCCCGGATTGACCGGGATCACCTGGTAGCCGCGCTCCAGCAGGTACTTGGTGACGATCCAGCTCGGCCGGGCCGGGTTGGCGGAGGCGCCGACGAGGGCGATGCTGCGCACCTGCCGCAGGATCTTTCGGAGGGCCTCGTCGTCGTAACGGTCGTGGTTCATCGGGCCGCCTTCTTGTCGAGGAACGCCGCGATGCCGTCCTCGGCGGCGCGGGCCAGCATGTTCTCGGTCATCACCCGGCCCGCATGGGCGTAGGCCTCGGCCAGCGGCATCTCCAGCTGCTCGTAGAAGGCGCGCTTGCCGACCCGCACGGTGTAGGCGCTGCGCGCCGCGATCCCGGCGGCGAGGGCCTGTGCCTGGGCGAGCGCCGTGCCGGCAGGCACCACCCGGTTGACGAGGCCGAGCGCCCTCGCCTCCTCGGCGTCGGCCATCTCGGCGGTGAGCAGCATCGCCATCGCGGCCTTGCGCGACAGGTTGCGCGAGAGCGCCACCATCGGGGTCGAGCAGAACAGGCCGATCTGCACGCCCGGCGTGGCGAAGCGCGCCTCCTCGCCCGCCACCGCGAGGTCGCAGGAGGCCACCAGCTGGCAGCCCGCCGCGGTCGCGATGCCCTCCACGGCGGCGATCACCGGCTGCGGCAGGGCGGGAATCGCCATCATCACCGACGAGCAGAGGTCGAACAGGTCCTTGAAGCGCGCGGCGCCCCGGTCTCCTTCCGCCCGGTAGGCGGTCATCTCCTTCAGGTCGTGGCCGGCGCAGAAGGCGGGTCCCTCGGCCGCCAGCACGACGGCGCGCACGCTCTCGTCCGTGGCGAGCCGCGCGAACTCCTCCGACAGGGCGGTGAGCATGGCGTGCGAGAGGGCGTTGCGGGCCCGCGGCCGGTTGAGACTCAGGGTCGCGACGCCGTCGCGGTCGTCGCGGAGGAGCAGGATATCGGACATGCGGGCTCGTTTGAGGGCGAAACGGATGGCCTATTGTCCGGTGCCGGGCGCCGTGCTGCAAGATCGTGCATAACCACAACCGGAAACGTCCCACGCATGCCTGCTGCCCTCCTGATGGACCGCGACGCGGTCGCGGCCTTCCTCGACGAGGCCTTTCCGCAGATCCATCACGGCGGGCCGGGCCCGGTGGTCGAGAGCGTGGGGCCGCTGACCGCCACGATGCGCCTGCCCTACCACGAGCGCCACCTGCGGCCGGGCGGCACGCTGTCGGGGCCCGCCATGATGGGGCTCGCCGACGTGGCGCTCTACGTCGCGATCCTGGCCCAGATCGGCCCGGTGGCGCTCGCCGTCACCACCAACCTCTCGTTCAACTTCATGCGCAAGCCGGCGCAAGCCGATCTCCTCGCCGAAGCCCGCCTGCTCAAGCTCGGGCGCTCGCTCGCCGTCGGCGAGGTGCTGATCCGAAGCGTGGGCCAAGACGACCTCGTCTGCCACGCCACCGGCACCTACGCGATCCCGCCCAAATAGCGGTATCATGATACCGCTATATCGAAGCCGCTCGAAAACCTCGCTTTTTTGACATTTCGGATTTTCCGGTTCGCTTGACGCGGGTGGGAACCTCCGTTAATGAGCCGGCATCGCAGCTGCGCGTTCGTCACTGACCGCGGCGGCGTCCTGTTTTTTTCGTCAAGACTTCCGGGACCTATCCGCGATGAAGACCTTTTCGCTGAAGCCCGCCGACGTCGACAAGAAGTGGGTGATCATCGACGCGGAGGGCCTCGTGGTCGGCCGCCTGGCGTCGATCATCGCGATGCGTCTGCGGGGCAAGCACAAGCCCCAGTACACGCCCCACGTCGATTGCGGTGATAACGTCATCGTCATCAATGCGGAGAAGGTGAAGTTCACCGGCCGCAAATATAACCAGAAGGTGTACTACCACCACACTGGTTACCCGGGCGGCATCAAGGAGCGCTCGGCCAAGTTCATCCTCGAGGGCCGCTTCCCCGAGCGCGTCGTCGAGAAGGCCGTGGAGCGCATGCTGCCGCGCGGCCCGCTGTTCCGGCAGATCCTGGGCAACCTCCGGGTCTACAAGGGCAACGAGCACCCCCACACCGCCCAGCAGCCGGAGACGCTCGACGTCGCCGCTCTCAACCGCAAGAACGTGAGCGCGTAAGATGGCGACCCTTCAGTCTCTCGCCGACCTCGGTCAGGCCAGCAAGGCCCAGAACCTCTCGCAGGGCGAGAACGAGGCCCCGGTCCATGTCCAGAAGCTGGACTCCCTCGGCCGCGCCTACGCCACCGGCAAGCGCAAGGACGCGATCGCCCGCGTGTGGATCAAGCCCGGCGCCGGCAAGATCACGGTGAACGACCGCCCGGTCGACACCTACTTCGCCCGCCCGGTGCTGCGCATGATCCTGCAGCAGCCGCTCCAGGTCGTGGACCGCGTCGACCAGTACGACATCGTCGTGACGGTGGCCGGCGGCGGCCTCTCCGGCCAGGCCGGCGCGGTGCGCCATGGCCTGTCCAAGGCCCTGACCTACTACGAGCCTGAGCTGCGCAGCCCGCTGAAGCGCGAAGGCTTCCTGACCCGCGACCCGCGCGTGGTCGAGCGCAAGAAGTACGGCCGCAAGAAGGCCCGCCGCAGCTTCCAGTTCTCGAAGCGCTAATTCGACCTTTCCGGTCACTGCAAAAAGGAGGGCGGGCCCGCGAGGGTCCGCCCTTTCTGCATTGGTCGGAGCTTGCGTTCAGGCGCTCAGCGCCCGCTCCAGCTCGCCCTTCGACATGCTCGACCGGCCCGGGATCTTCTTCGCCCGCGCCTTCTGCATCAGCTCGGCCTTGGTCGGGCCGCCCCGGCTGCCGCCGTCATGCGAGGCCTTGCGGGCCGCGGCGGCCTTCTTCGCCACGTCCTTCGGCTGCTTCGAGTGCTGCTGGCCCTTGGCGCTGTCGGCGCGCTTCTTGGCCGTCGAACGCTTGTACTCGTCGTCGGAGAGCGATTCGCGGGTTTTCTTCGGCAGGTAGCGCTCGCCGGTCTCGCCGCTCTTCTTCCCCGACTTCGTGCCCCATTCCTCGTCGGTCCACTGCTTGAGGTGGTTGTCGGACGACTTCTTGCCTTCGTAGCCGCCGCCCTCCTCCTTGTATTCCTGGACTGCCATCTGGGCCTTGCGGGCCGACCATTGGCCGGGCTTGCCGCCCTTCGAGGATCGGGTGACGTCCTTCTTCACCGTCTCCCACAGCTTCGGGTCGGTCTTCTTGGCGGTTCCGGCCATGATGCGCTCCTGCTGTCGTCTGCCTTTGATCTGGCAGCACAACCGGAGCGAGCCGGCGGGGTTCCTCTGGGGCGAGCCACTCCGGGGAGGTCTCCTGTGGACGGGCCTGTGACACGAGATCGTCGCGAAACGCACGGCCCACTTCCGGCCGCTGAGAATCGTCATTGCCGATTGACTTGACGGCTCCCCGACCCCAATCACCACGCGCGTCGTTCGGCATCGGCCGATCCGCGCCACGGAGCTTTCGCCCATGACCCGCAAGCACAGCCCGAGCGTCTTCATCGACGGCGAGGCCGGCACGACCGGTCTCGGCATCCGCGAGCGCCTGGACGCCTTTACCGACATCACCGTCCGATCGATCCCGCATGAGAGCCGCAAGGACCCGGAGGCGAAGCGCACCCTCCTGTCCGAGGTCGACCTCGTCATCCTCTGCCTGCCCGACGACGCCTCGCGCGAGACGGCGGCGCTCGCCGATTCGCTGCCCGGCGGCGGCCCGCGGCTCCTCGATGCCAGCACCGCCTACCGGGTCGATCCGGCCTGGACCTACGGCTTCGCCGAACTGGCGCCGGAGCAGGAGGCGGCCATCCGGGCCTCGCGCCGCGTCTCCAACCCGGGCTGCTACCCGACCGGCGGCATCGCGCTCCTGCGCCCGCTGATCGATGCCGGTCTGATCCCGGCCGATCATCCGATCAGCATCAACGCGGTTTCGGGCTATAGCGGCGGCGGCCGCAAGATGATCGAGGCCTACGAGGCCGGCAAGGCCCCGGCCTTCCAGCTCTACGGCCTCGGCTTCGGCCACAAGCACCTGCCCGAGACCCAGAAGTACAGCGGCCTGACCCACCGCCCGATCTTCGTGCCGTCGGTGGGCAATTTCCGTCAGGGCATGCTGGTGTCGATCCCTCTGCATCTCGACCTGCTGCCCGGCAAGCCCACGACCGGCGACCTCGAGGCCGCTCTTATCGCCCGCTATGCCGGCGCCAAGCTGGTCAAGGTCGTGGCCCCGGCCGAGGATGGCGCCGACCGTGAGCGCATCGAGCCCGAGGCGCTGAACGACACCGATAAGCTTGAGCTCCGGGTGTTCGGCTCCGACACGCATCGCCAGGCGGTGCTGGTCGCGCGTCTCGACAATCTCGGCAAGGGTGCGTCGGGCGCCGCGGTGCAGAACCTGCGCCTGATGCTCGACCTCGACTAGGATCCGGTCGCCGGACGGCTCGAAAGACCCCTCCGGCGATCCAGAGAGCCTGTTTGATCAACCCGACAGCTTCACCCCTCGATGTCGTCCCGGGGCCCGCCGCGGCTGAGAACCCGGGACCCATAGTCGCCGAGGGGAGAACGACGTAACCAGCCTTCCGCTTCATCCTGAAGCGTCGGCGGTTATTTATGGATCTCGGGCTCCGCTTTCGCCGCCCCGGGATGACGATGAGGGTTCGAGTCCGGCCTTCTCGATCGAGCCGACTCTGAAAGAACTATTTTCGCGACGGAATCTCCAGTCCCCGCTGGACCGCCGGCCGGGCGAGACCCCGCTCCAGCCAGGCCGGGACGTGGGTGAGCGCGTCGTACTCCACCAGCTGCCGTGCCTCGTAGAAGCCGATCAGGTTGCGCACCCAGCCGAGCATCGCGATGTCGGCAATGGTGTAGTCGGCGCCCATGATCCAGTCGCGGCCGGCGAGCCGCGTCTCCAGCACCCCGAGCAGCCGCTTCGACTCGTCGCGGTAGCGGTTCAGCGGCCGCTTGTCCTCGATCTCGCGACCGGCGAATTTATGGAAATAGCCGAGCTGGCCGAACATCGGCCCGAGCGCCGCCATCTGGAAGAACAGCCACTGCGCGGTCTCATAGCGCCCGGCCGGATCGGCGGGGATCAGCCGCCCGGTCTTCTCTGCCAGATAGAGCAGGATCGCGCCCGATTCGAACAGGGCGAGCGGGGTGCCCCCCGGCCCTTCCGGATCGATGATCGCCGGGATCTTGCCGTTGGGGTTGAGCGACAGGAATTCCGGATTCCAGGTCTCGTTCTTGCCGATATTCACGGCGTGCGGCTCGTAGGGAAGCCCCAGCTCCTCCAGCGCGATCGACACCTTCACGCCGTTCGGCGTCGGCCAGGAATAGAGCTGGATCCGGTCCGGATGACAAGCCGGCCAGCGCGCGGTGATCGGAAAGGCGGAGAGGTCGGGCATCGCGAAGCAGCTCCCTTCAGGGGGCCGCGACGATACCCGCCCTCCCCGGCCGGGCAAGCCGTCTGTCATACCCCCACGCCTTCGCATCGACGTGTCGATGCGAAGGCGTCCGGCGCATCAGCGCCGACGCCCGTTCGGGCTTGCCTCGCGCCTTCGAACAAGTCTGTTCGAAGGCGCGACGGTATCAGTTCTTCGCCGTGAAGTGCCTGACCACCAGCGGCAGGTGGTCGGCCCCATGCCCGCCCTCGACCAGGCCGTCGAGATCGGTGAGGACGCCCTCGGCGACCGCTCGCTCGGCCCCCAACCCCTCGGCCATCGCCACATAGTAGCCCAGGTCCTTGCGGGCATTGGCGATCGAGAATCGCATCGGCGAGGAATCGCCCGCGAGCAGGAAGGGCGAGAGCCGGTCGAGGGCCGCGCCGTGCCCCCCACCCTTGCGCAGCACGTCGACCAGAACCTCGGGAGCGATGCCTGCCTTGCCGGCGCAGGCCGCCGCCTCGGCGATCAACGTAACGGAGCCGAGCGACACGTAATTGTGCAGGAGCTTCAAGGTGTGACCCGCCCCGGCTTCGGTGCCGGCATGGAAGATGTTCTCCGCGAAGGCCGAGAGCAGCGGCTGCATCGCCTCGAACAGGTCGGGCACGGCCCCGACCAGCAGGTTCAGCCGTCCTTCCGCCGCCTCCTTCGGCGTGCGGGTCATCGGCGCATCGAGGAAGCGTCCGCCGGCTTCGCGCACCGCCGCCGCGACCCGGGCCGTCGAGGCCGGGATCGCGGTCGAGCAATCGATCACCACCGTGTCCGGCCGCAGGGAGGCGAGCAGGCCGCTCTCGCCGAAGAGCACATCCTCGACCTGCGGCGTGCCGGTGACGCACAGGATGACCACCTCGCTCGCGCGCGCGAGCGCCGCCCGGTCGGCATGGCGCGTCGCCCCGAACGCGTCGAGGTCGTCCGTCGGCTGGTTGCCCGGATGGTCGAGGTAGCCGAGCGGCCAACCCTTGCGGGCGAGATTCAGGGCGATGCCGTGCCCCATCAGTCCGACGCCGACGACGCCCACACTCTGCTTGCTCATGTTATTCGTCTCCCGAAGATAGGAATCAGGCGAGTGCCCGGCGCACCGCATCCGCGACCTCGGTGCAGGTCGCGCCGCCGCCGAGATCGCGCGGCACCGCCCGGCCCTCGCGCAACACCGTGCCGACCGCCACCTCGATCCGGTCCGCCGCCGCGGCGAGCGCCGCGTCGCCCTTCCGGTCCGCCAGCCAGCGCAGCATCATCACCCCCGACAGGATCGTGGCGATCGGGCTCGCGACGTTCTGCCCGGCGATGTCCGGCGCCGAGCCGTGGGCGCCCTGGAACAGGGCGTGGGTATCGCCGATCTCGCCCGAGGGCGAGATGCCCATGCCGCCGACGGTCGCGGCACCGAGATCCGAGATGATGTCGCCGAACATGTTCTCGGCCACGATCACGTCGTAGAAGTCCGGCCGCTTGAGCATGTGCACGGTGATCGCGTCGGCATAGGCGTAGTCGATGGCGATGCCCGGATACCCGGCATGCACCTCGTCGCAGATCCGGCGGAAGAAAGCGTACGATCGCAGGATGTTGGCCTTGTCGCAGACCGTCACCCGGCTCTGCCCGTCCCGCGGCGCGCCGGACCGCTTCGCCGCGAGATCGAAGGCGAAGCGCGCCACCCGCTCGGTGCCCTTGCGCGTCACCACGAGGCTGTCGGAGGCGATCTCGTCGCGCAACACCACGCCGGCGCCGCGGCTGGCATAGAGCCCCTCGGTGTTCTCGCGCACGATGACGTAATCAATCCCGCCGCTCTCGAACGCGCGCAGGGGCGAGAGCACGCCGGGCAAAAGCTTGATCGGCCGGACATTGGCGTAGAGGTCCAGGCGGAAGCGCAGGCGCAGGTGCAGGTCGTTGCCGACTTCCGTCCCGTCCGGGTAGACCACGCCCGGCAGGCCGGCCGCCCCGTGCAGGATGGCGTCGGCGTCGCGGCATCCCGCGAAGGTGTCGTCCGGCAGGACTTGCCCGCTCGTCACGTAGTGGCCGGCGCCGCCCTCCAGCATCTCGAAGGCGAGGGTGCCGGCGCCGCAGGCTTCCGTCAGCACCGCCATCGCGGCCCGCGTCACCTCGGGCCCGATGCCGTCACCCTCGATGGTGGCGATGCGATATTGCGCCATTTCTCCACTCCTCCCTTGAGATCCGTCGACAGCGCGGAACCTTTGCGGGGGCGCCTAGCATGGCGCCGCGGGCCGCGACATCCGGTCCGACGCTTGACAGGGAGGAGCCGCCGATGACGGGAGAGCCGTTCACCTATCACGTTCCCGATGCCGCACTCGCCGACCTGCGCGAGCGCCTCGCCCGCACCCGCCTGCCCGATCAGGCCCCGGAGGCGCCTTGGACCTACGGCACGGACGTCGCCTACCTCGCCGATCTCGTCGCCTATTGGCGCGACCGGTTCGACTGGCGTGCCGAGGAGGCGAAGCTCAACGCCTTCCCGCAAACGATGGTGCGGGTGGGCGAGATCGACATCCACTGCCTGCACGTGCCGGGCCGGGGACCGTCGCCCCGTCCGCTCCTCCTCTGCCACGGCTGGCCCGGCTCGGTGTTCGAGTTCCTCGACCTCATCCCGCGCCTGACCGACCCGGCCCGCTTCGGCGGCAAGCCGGAAGACGCCTTCACGGTCGTGGCGCCGTCGCTCCCCGGCTACGGCCTCTCCTTCCGCCCCGGCCAGCCGCGCCTCGGCGTCGAGGAGATCGCCGACCATTTTGCGGAGCTGATGACGCGCCTCGGCTACGATCGCTTCATGGCGCAGGGCGGCGACTGGGGTGCCTTCATCACCACGCGCCTCGCCTGGCGCCATCCGGAGCGGGTCGAGGGCCTGCACCTCAACATGCTGCCGGTGCGTCGCGACCTCTCCGGCCGCGACGCATCGCCCGAGGAAGCCGCCCATTATGAGCGCGTCTCCGCCTGGCTGAAGGAAGAGACCGGCTACCAGTGGATCCAGGGCACCAAGCCCCAGACCCTGGCTTTTGCCCTCACCGATTCACCCGCCGGCCTTGCCGCGTGGATCGCCGAAAAATTCCGTTCCTGGTCCGATTGCGGCGACACGATCGAGAGTGCGATCCCCCGCGACCGGATGCTCGCCAACATCTCGCTCTACTGGTTCACCGGCGCGATCGGCTCGTCGTTCCATCCCTATTATTCCCGGATGCACCGGCCCTGGCCGATCCCGGACGGCGAGACGGTCCGGGTGCCGACCGCTTACGCGGCATTTCCGAAGGAGATGGTCCGCCCGCCCCGCTCGCTCGCGGAACGAACGATGTTTTCGGATCTCCGCCGCTGGACCGAGATGCCGCGCGGCGGCCATTTCGCGGCCCTCGAACAGCCGGATCTCCTCGCCGAGGATGTCCGGGCCTTTGCCGGGACGCTGCCGCGTTAGGGTTGCGCGGCTCGGTCTTGAACGCACGGCGTATCGTCCCATCTAGAGCATACGCCGGCGACAGGGCTCGGGCATTCCCCATGCCCTGCCCTCGTCGCCCCGGCCGCGATCCTTCGGGGTTCGGCCGAGTTGACAGGCGAGCCGGCTACCCTTAGACAGCCGCTCACCGACGGGGCGCCGAGCAAACGGCCTGCCCCACCGGACTTCCTCAGAGACGGGCAAGCAAGGGCCAGGGCGACCTGGTTCGGCTTTCTGTTCTCCGGGGTACGAGATCTGGCTCCAGCCCGATCGGCTCTTTGACAAGTTCATCTGAGAAAGAGAAGCGTGGACGGCGTCGTCCCTGCGGATCCGGGTTTCGGCCTGGATCGTGAGTAGGATGATGCTGGTCTGACGTTTCGGTGCTCACACGATTGGCGGAAACGCCGATCGGTTGTGTGCTTCCGTTTATGTTGTGATCAGCTATGATCAGCTCTTCAACTTGAGAGTTTGATCCTGGCTCAGAGCGAACGCTGGCGGCAGGCTTAACACATGCAAGTCGAGCGG
>NZ_LABZ01000360.1 GCF_001043955.1 Methylobacterium tarhaniae
CGCGTGCGCCGGCGCACGCGGGGCCGCAACCTCCGCACAAGGCAGGGGCGTCAGAGAGCGATGAGGCAAAGTCGCCTGCGCTGGGACGGGATTGGCTGAGGAATGTCCGGTCGCGAGCAAGCCGAGAGGCTGTGGAGCAACATCGTCGAACTCGGGCCCCGGCGCCTCGCCGCGCTCGGGCTGATCGGCCTCGTGGTGTTCCTGGCGGTGGGCCTCGGGGCCTACTACCTGAGCCGGCCGGCGCAGGAGACGCTCTATACCGGCCTCTCCCGCGAGGACGTGGCCCGCATCGGCGGCGTGCTCAAGGATGCGGGCATCCGCTTCGACGTGAGCGCCGACGGCGCCGCCGTGCTGGTGCCCTACGGCAATACCGCGCAGGCCCGGATGCTGCTCGCCGAGAAGGGCCTGCCGCAGAGCTCGAAATCCGGCTACGAGCTGTTCAACGACCTCGGTTCCCTCGGCATGACGTCGTTCATGCAGGAGATGACCCGGGTCCGGGCGCTCGAAGGCGAGATCGCCCGCACGATCCAGGGCATGAAGGGCGTGCGCGCCGCGCGGGTCCACATCGTCCTTCCCGAGCGCGGCTCGTTCCGGCGCGACCAGCAGCCGCCTTCCGCCTCCGTGGTGGTGCGCACCGAGCCCGCCGACGACCGCAGCGGCGCCCAGGCGATCCGCCAGCTCGTCGCCTCGGCGATCCCCGGCATGAAGCCCGACCGGGTCACGGTGATCGGCGCCGACGGCA
>NZ_LABZ01000361.1 GCF_001043955.1 Methylobacterium tarhaniae
GGCGAAGGCCGGCTCGCGCAGGACCTCGAATTCGTCAGCTCGGACGACGACCCCGGGGTTGCCGGCAAGAACCAGCCGCATGAGCCGGCCGACCTCGTGGTCTGCACCGATCTCCTCGAGCATATCGAGCCGGATGCCGTCGAGGACGTGCTGTCGGACCTTGCGCGCCTCACGAAGAAGGTGCTCCTCGTCACCATCTCGACGCGCCCGGTCGTCACGGTGACGGCCGACGGCGGCGGCGCCCACATTCCCTCGATGCCGCCCGACCGGTGGCTCGCGCTGCTGACGCGCCGCTTCGGCGTGCGGCGCTGGGAGGTCGGCCTCGACGAGGTGACAGGGATCCTGGTGCCGCTTGCCGGAGAGGATGCGCCAGGACGACAGGTGGCGATGCGCGAGCGCTTCGCGGCCACGCTTCTCAGGCTGAGAGCCGAGCGGACGGCGAACAGGCGAAGCGAGGAGCGGCGCCGTTCCGTGGTCGACGCCGCTGTTCTGGAGCTGGCCGCTCGGAATCAGGATCTCAAGGCGGCCGCGGACGCCTGCGACCGGCTGCGATCGCAGCTCAGGATCGCTGAAACGGAGGTGGACGACGCCCGGCGCGAGGCCGACCGCCTGCGAGCCCAGGACGACGACCACCTCGCTCGACGCGCAGCCAGCGAGATCGTCATCGAGAGACTTTCGGCCGAGCTGGCGAAAGCGCGGGAGGCGTCCTCGCGCATTGCCGAGACCGAGCGAGGCCCCGCGGACCTCGGGGACGGAGCACGGGCCGAGGGTCCTGTCGACGATCCTGCCACGATCGAGCCGGCCCCCGTCGCGGCGCCACGCGGCGCCTGGCTTGCCCTCGCCAACGACACGCTGCTGGGCTGGGCGATCCATCGCGACGCCTCTCCGGTGGCGGCCCTCGTCGAGGTCGAGGTCGAGGACCGCTTCGCCACG
>NZ_LABZ01000362.1 GCF_001043955.1 Methylobacterium tarhaniae
CGCCGGTGGCGTTCTCGATCAGGTTGACGATGACCCCGTTCTCCTCGTGCGCGAGGGACATCGCGATGGTGTCGGCATATTGCCCGAGAGTCGAGAACGCGCCGGGGTTGAGGTCGAGCCGGACCGCGCCGGTCTGGTCCGAGGCGTCGAGGGTGTCGATGCCGCCGGCGTCCCAGATCGTCAGGATCGCGGGGCGGCCGTTCTCCAGGACGCCGCCATCGCCGAGGGCGTAGGCGGATCCAGGGGCGAAGTAGCGGGTGTCGTCGGCGCGCGTCGTCAGGTTGGCGCCGTAGAGCATCTGCACCGCCGCGATGTCGTACTGCATCGGGGTGACCGGCCAGCTCCGGTCGTCCTCCGGCAGAGCGGCCATGCTCGGATGCGGCACGTAGGACATCACCGTATAGCGCTGGTCGTTCCCCGCCTGGTTCGTCGTGTTGTTCGGGTCTTCGTCGGGATGCTCCAGCCCGAGGGCGTGGCCGAATTCGTGCAGGAAGGTCTGCCAGCCGGTATTGCCGTAGGCGGCGCCGGCCTGCTCCGAGTAGCCGC
>NZ_LABZ01000363.1 GCF_001043955.1 Methylobacterium tarhaniae
GCCGGCCTCGGCCAGGACATCCCCGACCTCGAGGCCGAGCAGCGGATCCTCCTCGACCAGCAGCACCGTCGGAGGGCGGTCGTGCTGTCCCAACATCGATCCTCCCGACTTCGGCTCGCAGAGGCGCACCATCGTCAGAGATTTATAGGCGCTTGTCGCTGCGCCTGTAAGAGATCGTGCGGCTTGGTGTTATATCGTACAATAGCGACACGCGATGTCGGTTCCCATATTATCATATGATGCCTGGATTTATCCTGTGAGAATGTCGAATGATAAACGTGGCATCATTTGTTATGATCATTTGTTACCCAAGATAATAGTTTGAATTACTCGCGATCGACTGCTAACGAACAACAGATTTCCTGTCCGGACAGGACAACTCGGCTGTTGGATCAGCGAGGAGAGCGCCGTGCCCCAGCTCCAGCAATCGACCGTGCGCAACCGGGTCCTGAGGGCCATGGCACCCGAGGATTTCGCACGGCTGGCGCCTCACCTCGAACCGATCGCGCTGCAGCTGCGCGAGGTGGTGATCGGTCCCGACGCGCCGGTGGACGACCTGTTCTTCCTCGAGAGCGGCATGGTCTCGATCTCGACCGCCCACGACGAGCGCCGGATCGAGGTCGGGCTGATCGGCCGCGAAGGGCTGGTCGGCGCGGTGCCGGTGGCGCTCGATTGCATCAGCACGCCGCATGTCTACTTCGTCCAGCTCTCGGGCGAGGCCTTCAGCATCGGCCGGGCGGCGCTCTGCGCCGCCCTCGACGAGAGCCCGATCCTGCGCCGGCTGCTCCTGCGCTACGTCCACACCCTGATCGTCCAGATCACCCAGACCGCCTACGCCCACGCCTCCTTGAGCCTCGAAGGCCGCCTCGCGCGCTGGCTGGTGATGTGCCACGACCGGTCGGACAGCGACGAACTCGTCCTCACGCACGAGTTCCTGTC
>NZ_LABZ01000364.1 GCF_001043955.1 Methylobacterium tarhaniae
TCGCCGACGAACATCACCCGGGCCTGCGGATTGCCGTCGGCGAAGACGAGATTCTTGGCGGTGAAGCGCAGGGCGCAGCTCTCGAACCGGGCGAGCAGGCCTTCCAGCTCCTCCAGGCTCGCCGCGGTGGCGGCGAGTTCGCGGGCATCGCCCGCCGCCTCGCCGGGGGCCGCGGCGGCGGAACGGCCATAGGTGCTGGGGGCCTCCTGGCGCGGCAACTCCTGGCGCGGCAACTCCTGGCGCGGCAACTCCTGGCGCGGCAACTCCTGGCGCGGGGATTCCTGGCGTGGGGATTCCTGCCGGGGCAGTTCCCGGCGCGGGGCGGCCTGAACCGGCTCGGCCGGCGGCGCGTTGTGCGCGAGGGTGGACTGCCTCGCCGGCATTTCCGGCGGGACGTCCTCCGCCCGGGCGGCCCGTCGGGGCGCCTCCGGCTCGGCGAAGCGGTTGTGCGGCACCTCGTCCAGTGCGGCATCGATGCCCGCCTCGACATGGAAGTCGAGGAAGGAGAGCAGGTCGCGGCTGTCGGGTGCGTCGGGCATCATGTCGCTGATGTGGCGTACCGCGCGGTTGTGGACAACAGGCGCGACATCGCGCGCAGGCGCGTTCCCACATGTCACGGCGAGCGGCCGCCGCTTGCGCCCGCGGACATGGCGTCGCACGGTCCCGCCGCCGGAGGCGCTTGAGGCGGCCCGGGATCGTTTATATGTGAACTAATGCGTGAGCGAGGGAGGAACGGGATGGAGCTGCCGGAACGCGAGGCGATGGACTTCGACGTGGTGATCGTCGGAGCGGGCCCGGCCGGGCTGGCTGCCGCCATCCAGCTCAAGCAGCTCGCCGCCGAGGCCGGCACCGAGGTGTCGGTGGTGGTGGTCGAGAAGGGCAGCGAGGTCGGTGCCCATATCCTGTCGGGCGCCGTCATCGACCCGAGCGGCCTCGACAAGCTGATTCCGGATTGGCGCGAGGACCCGGACCGCCCCCTCAAGACCGAGGTGGTGAAGGACGAGTTCATGTTCCTCGGGCCGGCCGGCGGCGTCAGCCTGCCGAACGTCGCCTTCCCGAAGCTGATGAGCAACCACGGCAACTTCGTGGGCTCGCTCTCCAACGTGACCAAGTATCTCGGCCGCAAGGCGGAGGAGCTCGGCGTCGAGATCTATCCGGGCTTCCCGGCTGCCGAGATCCTCTACGACGAGGCCGGCGCGGTGGTCGGCATCGCCACCGGCGACCTGGGCATCGCCCGCTCGGGCGAGGCGCGGGACGACTTCACCCGCGGCATGGAGCTGCGCGCCAAATATACGGTGTTCGGCGAGGGCGCCCGCGGCTCGCTGACCAAGAAGCTCATCGACCGCTACCGCCTCAACCAGCATTCCGACCACCAGAAATACGGTCTCGGCGTGAAGGAGCTGTGGCAGGTCAAGCCGGACAAATTCCGGCCGGGCCTGGTGCAGCACTCGATGGGCTGGCCTTTGCCGAACAAGGCCGGCGGCGGCTCCTGGCTCTATCACTTCGACGACCACCTGGTCTCGGTCGGGTTCGTCACGCACCTGAACTACGAGAACCCGACCCTGTCGCCGTTCGAGGAGTTCCAGCGCTTCAAGACCCACCCGATGATCCGGGACGTGTTCGAGGGTGCCAAGCGCATCGGCTACGGCGCCCGCGCCATCATGGAGGGCGGCTGGCAATCGGTGCCGAAGCTCGTCTTCCCGGGCGGCTGCCTCGTCGGCGACTCCGCCGGCTTCGTCAACGTGCCCCGCATCAAGGGCTCGCACAACGCGGTGCTCTCCGGCATGCAGGCGGCCGGCGCGATCCACGAGGCCTTGGCCGCCGGCCGGGCCCAGGACGAGCTGACCTCCTACGAGGAAGGCTGGCGCTCGAGCCCAATCGGCTACGACCTGAAGCGGGTGCGCAACGTCAAGCCGCTCTGGTCGAAGTACGGCACCCTCGTCGGCGTCGGCCTCGGCGGCCTCGACATGTGGCTCAACGAGCTCGCCGGCCTGTCGCTGTTCGGCACGCTCAGCCACGGCAAGCCGGACTATGCCTGCACCAAGCCGCTCAAGGACGTGACGCCGATCACGTATCCCAAGCCCGACGGGGTGCTGACCTTCGACCGTCTGTCATCGGTCTACCTCTCGAACACCAACCACGAGGAGGACCAGCCGGTCCACCTCCAGGTCAAGGATATGGGCCTGCAGAAATCGTCCGAGCACGACGTGTTCGGCGGACCCTCGGGCCGCTACTGCCCGGCCGGCGTCTACGAGTGGATCGAGGAGGGCGGTGCGCCGCGCTACCAGATCAACGCGCAGAACTGCGTCCACTGCAAGACCTGCGATATCAAGGACCCGAACCAGAACATCAACTGGGTGACGCCGGAAGGTCCGGGCGGGCCGAACTACGTGAACATGTAGGATCGAGGGCAGGCTCTGGCGAAGAGCCTGCCCTGCCGCCATCTCAGGGCCGGTTTGACTCGTCCCTCGAGTCATCTGGCACGAAATCCCGGCACGTCTCCACGTCATGTATGGACGGCCCCCGGTTCGCAAGGGTTTGTGAGCATCGGCTTGGAGCCAGTCGGTTCAGGAG
>NZ_LABZ01000365.1 GCF_001043955.1 Methylobacterium tarhaniae
CGGCCTCGACGCGCCCGGCGAGAGCCGAGAGGCTGCGGACCTCGTCCACCGGCAGGTCCCGGCGCCCGGCGATCATCGCGTTCATCCGGCCGCGCTCCCGCCCGGCGAACTCCCCCGCCTGCCAGAGGGCGCGCTTCACATCGAGGCCATGGAGGATTGTGGCCGGAACGGCGCCGGCGACACCGGTCCGCAGCGCATCGAACAACGCCAGCTCGCGGTCGATGACGCCGGTCACGGCGGGAAACCAGGTCGCCGCCAGGGTGGGGTCGGGCGTCCCCGACAGGACGCCGTCGACCCGCTGGCGCAGGGCGGCGAGATCGGCGCGGGCCTGCGCCAGGGCGGCCGCGCTCGTCGAGGCCGCCGCATCGTCGGTCACGCGCGCCAGGGCGGCGTCGAGGTGACGGTCGCCCGTCGCGCGCAGGGCCGCCAGTGCCCGCTGCTCGGAGGGGGCAGGCGGGCGGGCGAGCCATCCGTTGGTCAGGCCGCGCTCGGAGGCCAGGGCCGCCGCCGCCT
>NZ_LABZ01000366.1 GCF_001043955.1 Methylobacterium tarhaniae
TGCCGGCGCACATCACCCGGGGGAAGACCGGCTCCTGGTTCTCCTCCGCGAAGGGGAAGCCCACGAAGGCGTCCGGCGCCCCGAGGGCCCGGGCGTGATAGGCCGCGATGCTGGAGAACTCGACGAGGTAGTCGAGTCGGTCGTTCAGCAGCATCCGGAACGCCTCGCCGAACTCGGAATACGTCTGGCCCGGCGGGTGCTCGCGGAACAGCACGTCGGCCGCCGGGGCGATGGCGCGGTTGCGCAGTATGCTCGTGCGCAAGGACCGGTGCTCGGTCAGCAGGCCTTGCAGGGAAAGCGGCCCGAGCGCCTCGAAGCGGGCGCGGTTCGCCGCGCGCACGACGATGCGCAGGGGATAGAACATCGCCACCGGCCGCGAGAAGGCCGCGAAACTCTCACGCTCGGGCGTCTTCACGCCGCCGACGAAGCACCATTCCTCGCCGCTCTTGAGCGAGGCGAGCACGCGCGGGAACGGGACCGTCATCGTGGAGTGGCTGTACTCGGTCAGCCGGGCGGTCAGCAGCCGGCGGATCCGGTCGGAGATGCCGTTGTCGCGGTTCTCGCCCTCGACGATCGTGTAGGGCGGCGCGTCGAAGACCGTCCAGGTAATCTGCTTGCCCTCGCCCCGTGCCGGCCCCGCCAGGGCGAGCGCGACGACCAGACCGGCGAGACCCCACCGTTTCACCATGACATTTCCCGTAAGGTTCGCGCCCCGTCGCCGGTCAAGGCAGGTCGCACCTTCAAGATCAAGTTAAAACATGCGTCGCCGCGATCCTGACGAGTCGATCTCGCAGACTGAATTTCGTGAAGTTGCAATGTTAGATTGTGAGAGGCCGGGCTCGCGGCGGCACGCCCGCCCACCGGCTCAGTCGCTGGCCAGGAAGGTGTCGTAGGCGGCGCGGATGCGCGGCAGGTCCTCCGGTGCCGCCCAGGCCTCGACGATGCTGCGATAGGCCGGGCTCGCCCGCTCCTCCGCCAGCACCGCGTCGATGCGCGCCACCACCTCGCGGCCCCACGGCGTGCCGGCGCACATCACCCGGG
>NZ_LABZ01000367.1 GCF_001043955.1 Methylobacterium tarhaniae
GGAAGGGCCGCCACGTCTACCGCAAGGTGCGCGACCGGGCCTCCTACGCCTTCGCCCTGGTCTCGGTCGCGGCGGTCATCGAGGCAGACGGCACCACGATCCGCTCGGCCCGCCTCGCCTTCGGTGGTCTCGCCCACAAGCCCTGGCGGGTGGCGGAGGCCGAGGAGGCGCTGGTGCGCGAGGGCGCGGGAGCCGCCGGCGAAGCGGCCCTGAGGGGCGCCCGCGGCTACGGCGCCAACGACTTCAAGATCCCGCTCGCCAAGCGCACCCTCGCGGCCGCGGTCGCGGAAGCGCTGCGCGCCTGATCGCCGGATTCGGAGAACAGCCATGGACATGAGCCAGCCGGTCGGCGTCACGCCCCTCGACATCCAACCCCACGGCCCGGTGGGCCAGCCGATCGACCGCGTCGACGGCCCGCTCAAGGTCACCGGCCGCGCACCTTACGCCTACGAGAGCCGGGAGATGAAGCATCCCGGCTACGGCTTCGTCGTCACGGCGACGATCGCCAAGGGCCGCATCCGCGACATCGACACGGCCACCGCCGAGCGGATGCCCGGCGTCGTCCACGTGCTCACTCACCGCAACGCGCCGGCCCAGGGCGAGAAGAAGGAGCAGGTCGGCCCGCTGCTGACCGATACCGAGATCAGGCATTGGGGCCAGCCGGTCGCGCTCGTCGTCGCCGAGAGCTTCGAGGAGGCTCGCGCC
>NZ_LABZ01000368.1 GCF_001043955.1 Methylobacterium tarhaniae
CCGGGCTCGCCCTCGCGGCCCTGCTCGAAGTGGTCGGCGTCGCCTCGGTGGTGCCGTTCCTGACGCTGGTCGGCGATCCCGGGGCGGCGGCCCGCATCCCGGCGCTCGCCGCGATCCGCGACGGGCTCGGGCTCACCGACGACCGCACCTTCCTGATCGTGGTCGGGCTGGCGGCTCTGCTCGCCATCCTCACCACCTCCTGCGTCAATGCCGGGCTCACCTACGCCCAGCTGCGCTTCAGCCACAGCGTCGGCTACGGCTTCGCCCGCCGTCTGCTCTTCCGCGCGGTCGACCGCGAGCGGCTGTTCTTCACCACCGCCAACAGCGCCGAGCTCGCCAAGACGATCCTGAGCGAGACCGACCGCCTCGTCGTCGGCGTGCTGACGCCGGCCACCGTCATCGCCTCGCGGGCGACCTCGGCGCTGGCCGTCATCGTGTTCCTGCTCGTCGTCTCGCCGCGCCTGGCGCTGATCCTCGGAGCCGGCTTCGGCGGGCTCTATGTCGGCATCTTCCTGGTGGTGCGGGCGCGGCTCGCCCGCATCGGCGCACGCGCCGTGGCCGGCAACGAGGGCCGGTTCCGGGTGGTGCACGAGACGCTGGGCGGCCTCACCGAACTGAAGCTCTACGGCCGGGCCGAGGCCTTCGCGCGCCGGTTCGAGGCCCCGGCCCGGGCCTACGCGCAGGCGAGCGCCGAGAGCCTGCTCACCGGGCAGTTGCCGCGCTTCGTCATCGAGGCCCTGGCCTTCGGCGGCGTGATCGTGGTGGTGCTGTTCGCCCTCTCGCAGGGGCTCGACACCGCCGGCATCCTGCCGCTCCTCGGCCTGTTCGCCTTCGCGGGCTACCGGATGCTGCCGGCGTTCCAGAACGTGTTCAACGCGCTGGCCCTGCTGCGCTTCACCCTGCCGGCGGTGCGGCTGGTGGTCGACGGGCTCGAGGGCGAGCGCCCCCCGCGCCCCCGCGCGCCCGAGCGCCTGCCGTTCCGGGACGCCATCCGCCTCGAAGGCGTCGGGTTCGATTACGATCCCGGCCGCCCGGCCCTGTCCGGCATCGATCTCACGATTCCCGCCCACACCACGGTCGGCCTCGTCGGCCGCACCGGCTCGGGCAAGTCGACCCTGATCGGCCTGATCCTCGGCTTCCTGCATCCGACGACCGGCCGCCTCGCGGTCGATGGCGTGACGCTCGATCCCGCCACCCTGCCGGCCTGGCAGAATCGCATCGGCTACGTGCCGCAGGACATCTTCCTGATCGACGGGACCATCGCGGAGAACATCGCCTTCGGCCTCGACACGATCGACCAGGCCGCCGTGGAGCGGGCGGCGCGGCTCGCCGGCGCGCACGACTTCGTCGCCGCCCTGCCGGGAGCCTATGCGACCCGCGTCGGCGAGCGCGGCGCCCGGCTCGCGGGCGGCCAGCGCCAGCGCATCGGCATCGCCCGGGCGCTCTACCACGACCCCGACGTGATCGTGTTCGACGAGGCGACCTCCGCCCTCGACGACGAGACCGAGGCCGTGGTGATGCGGGCGGTGCAGGGCCTCGCCGGCTCCCGCACCCTGATCATGATCGCCCACCGCCTCACCAGCCTCGCCGGGGCCGACACCGTGCACGTGCTGGAGGGCGGACAGATCGTGGCCTCGGGCCCGCCGGAGCAGGTGCTGCCGCAGGTGGCGCGGGCGGGGGATCAGGCGTGATCGTGCGCGGGGCCGTGACGGATCACGGCTCCAGCGCGCCATAATCGTGGGTGTAGGCGCCCTCCTCGAACCGGTCGAAGCCCTGGCTCCAGCGATGCCCGGGCCAGAGGTAATCGACGCGGCCGGCCGCCGGCCGGTACAGGGCCGTGTAGGCCGTGGTAAAGCTGAGCTTGCGCGAGTAGAGCGGCGGCGCGAAGAAGCGCTCGACAAGCGTCGCGAGGCTCGTCGACGGATCGTCCAGGGCCGCCTCCAGCACCCGCTGGCGCAGGGCGGAGCGGGACGCGGGCAAGATCCGCTCCTGGTGGTTGGTGCAGGTTCTCTGGCGCGTCACCGCCGGCTCGCGGCGGGGCCCGAGGAAAACCGTGGCGTGGTCGCCCGTGCGGTCGAGGAGCGTCACGTTGTGGAGCTGCACGGCCGGGAGGCGGCGGAGCGCGGCCACCGCCTCGCGCACCGACGCGCAGGTCTCCAGCACGTAGCGCAGCATCTGGATGATGGCGAAGCCCTCGCCGCGCCGGGCGAGGCCGCCGAGCGTGCAGCTCGCCACCACGCCATCCTCGTTCATCCCGTCGAGGCAGCCGCCCCAGGGCCGCTGCACCATCGCGATCACGCGCCGCCCCGACCACGCCGTCAGCTCGATGCGGCCGGTGATCGCGGTCAGGGGATAATCGTAGTTGCGGATCAAGGCCGGACCACCTTCGCCGAGCCAGACCGCCTGGCTGCATCCCTGCCGGTGCGGGGCCGGGCGGTAATGGCTGAGGATGCGGTGGGCCATCTCGTCGTCGCCGACCATCCCGCACAGCTCGTCGTAAGCCGCGACGAGTTCGGGCATATGGCGCGCGAGCGCGGCCCGGCACTCGGCGGCCGTGGGCCGCTCTGGCACCCCTTCCCCGAGATACCACCGCGCCGCCTCGTCCCGCCCGTCCCGGAACCGGGCGAGCCATCCGGGGCCGGGGCGGTCCTCGACATGGGCGGTGAACGTCTTCTCCATCCTGGCCCTCTCCTCCGGACCGGTTGCCCTGTCTTCACGACCATCCCCGACGTCGAGCCGTTAGCCAGTCGCTCCAGGTCAGGCGGAAGGTCGAGGATGTCCTGCGCGGCATCCCGGCGGCCTGCCCCCTGCCCGCCCGTCCGTCACCACATCGTCTGCTTCGCCCGCTCGGCCCAGGCCGCGTCGTAGCTCTCACCGCCGACGCGGCCTTCGCTCATCTCGGCCAGGATCTGCCCGGGCGTCGGCAGCGCCTTCGGATCGACCTGGGCGTCGGCCCGCCACAGGCCGGAGCGAATCAGGGCCCGGGCGCATTGGAAATAGACCTCCCCGACCCGGATCACCATCACGGTGCGCGGCGCCTTGGCCTCGACGGCGAAGGAGGCGCACAGATCCGCGTCGTCCTCGATCACCGCCCGGCCGTTGACCCGCAGCGCGTTGCCGATGCCGGGGATCAGGAACATCAGCCCGACCCGGGGATCGCGGACGACGTTGCGCAGGCTGTCGATCCGGTTGTTGCCGCGACGGTCCGGCAGGAGCAGCGTACGCGGATCGGCGATGCGCACGAAGCCCGGGCGGTCGCCGCGGGGCGAGCAGTCGAGCCCCTCCGGGCCGCTCGTCGCGAGGGCGGCGAACGGCGCCGCCTCGATGAAGCGGCGGTAATGCGGCGTGATGTGGTCGGTGACCTTCGCGGTCGAGGCTTCGCCGACCGCACCGAATTCACCGTAGACCTGCTCCAGCTTCGCCACCGTGTCCAGGATCGCCATCGGCCCGTCTCTCCCGCGTGGATGCGGATCGGTTAGGGGATCGACGGATCCGTGACCATCGAGAAGATCGCGCCCAGACGTGAGACCCGCTCACCAAGGCTCCGACGCTAGTCCCGGTTGCCACCTGGCAACACACGGCTCAGCACCTGGCGGGCGGTGTCGACCAGGAGATGGCCCTGCTTCGGGTCGCCCTTGGCGAGCATGGCGGTGAAGTTCCGGACCTGCTCCAGGGTGAAGAACGGCGGCAGCGGCGGCACCTCGGGGTCGGTCTTCACCTCGAGCACCACCGGCCGGTCGCTCGCCAGGGCCTCGTCCCAGGCCGTGCCCATCCGCTCCGGGTCGTCGACGTAGATCCCGCGCAGGCCGATCAGCTCGGCGAACTTGTGGTAGGGCACGTTCGGGATGGTCTGGCTCGCCTCGAATTTCGGGTTGCCCTCCATCACCCGCTGCTCCCACGTCACCTGGTTCAGATCCTCGTTGTTGAAGACGCAGCAGATCCAGGTCTTGTTCGGCCAGCGATGGGCGTATTTCGCCACGGTGATCAACTCGGCCATGTTGCTCATCTGCATGGCGCCGTCGCCCACCAGCGCGATCACCGGCCGGTCCGGATGCGCCACCTTGGCGGCGATGGCGTAGGGCACCGCCGCCCCCATCGAGGCGAGGCCGCCGGAGAGCGAGCACATCTGCCCGCGCCGCATTTTCAGGTCGCGGGCGAACCAGTTGGCGCAGGAGCCCGAATCCGAGGTGACGATCGCCCGGTCCGGCATGCGGGGCGAGAGTTCCCAGGTCACGCGCTGCGGGTTGACCGGGTTGGCCTCCGCCATCGCCCTCGCCTCGGCCTCCTTCCACCAGGATGCCACCCCCCTCTCGATGCCGGTCCGCCACGCGCCACCCTCCGGCTTCTGCTCCAGGAGCGGCAGCAGGGCGCGCAAGGTCTCGGCGGATTCGCCCTGGAGCGGGACCTCCATCGGATAGCGCAGGGACAGCATCTCGGGCGCGAGGTCGATCTGCACGCCGCGGGCCTGGCCCTCATCCGGCAGGAACTCGGCCCAGGGGAAGCCGGAGCCGATCATCAGCAGCGTGTCGCAGCCGGCCATCATCTCGGAGGATGGCTGGGAGCCGAGAAGCCCGATCGTACCGGTGACGAAGGGCAGATCGTCCGGCAAAGCCGCCTTGCCGAGCAGTGCCTTGGCGATTCCGGCCTGGAGCCTGTTGGCCACCGCGATCACCTCGTCGGTGGCGTGGAGCGCCCCGGCCCCGACAAGGATCGCCACCTTCTCGCCGGCATTCAGCACGTCGGCGGCCCGCTGCAGGTCGGCGTCGAAGGGCACGACCTTCGGGGCGATGTAGCCGATGCCGGAGAAGGTATTGCCGTGCTTGCGGACCGGAGCCTCGTACGGGACGTCCTGCAGGTCGTTCGGCAGGATGATCGCCGCGACCTTGCGCTCGGCCTTGGCGATGCGCATCGCCCGGTCGACGATGTGGCGCACCGAGGCGGGAGACGCGGCCTGCTGCACATAGGCCGCCACGTCCTTGTAGACGCTGACGAGGTCGAGCTCCTGCTGGTAATGCGCGCCGTTGACGTTGCGCGCCTGCTGGCCGGCGATGGCGAGCAGCGGCACATGGTCGGAATAGGCGTCGTACATCCCGGTGAGGAGATGCGTCGCCCCCGGGCCCGAAGTGGCGAGGCACACCCCGACCTCGCCGGTGAACTTGGCATAGGCCGTGGCCATGAAGGCCGCCATTTCCTCGTGGCGGACCTGGATGAACTCGAATGGCAGGTCGCTGCGCTGCAGGGCCCCGAGCAGGCCGTTGATGCCGTCGCCCGGGTAGCCGAAGATCGTGCGCACGCCCCAGGCGGCCAGGCGCTTCCAGAAGAAGTCGGCGACGGTGTCGGCCATGGTTGCTCCTCCGCCACGCGGGCGCGCGCGGCTATGGACCAGGATCGGGGTCGGCGGGCCAACACCGGGCAGTTGGGCCGGTTCCCCGTCGCCGCGGCGCGGCGGTTGCCACCTGGCAACACCTGCCCGACGCCGATGGTTAATGAAGCTTAACCAAAAAGGGTTTGCGCTCGCACGGTCACGCTGGCATCGTCTTACGGAGTTTGACCGTGATGCGCTCAGGAACCGTAAATGCCCGACCAGCCGAAGGAGCAGGCAAGAGCCGCAGCCTCCGACCGTCCCTCGATCACCCGGATCATCGCCGATGACGGCGGCGCCCTGTCGAGCGAGCTGAACGCATTGCGGCGCACGCTCTTCCCGCCGGCCTCGCACAAGCTCCTGCGCTCGTTCTCCTCAGGCGAGGCGGCGAAGCTGATCGGCGTGGCGGACGGTTACCTGCGCCAGCTCTCGCTCGCGAGCAAAGGGCCGCAGCCGGAGATCGGCCCCGGCGGCCGCCGCTCCTACACCCTCGGCCAGATCAACGAGCTGCGTCAGCTCCTCGACGACGGCCCGAAGGCCAAGCGCTACGTGCCGCATCGCTCCGGGACTGAGCATTGCCAGGTGCTGGCGGTGGTGAACTTCAAGGGCGGGTCGGGCAAGACCACCACGGCGGCCCATCTCGCCCAGTATCTCGCCCTGCGGGGCTATCGGGTGCTCGCCGTCGACCTCGACCCGCAGGCCTCGCTGACCGCGCTCCACGGCTACCAGCCCGAATTCGACGTCGGCCCCAACCAGACCCTCTACGCCGCGATCCGCCACGACGACGAGCAGAAGCCGCTCAGTGAGGTGGTGCGCAAGACCTACTTCCCGGGCCTCGACCTGGTGCCCGGCAACCTCGAACTCATGGAATTCGAGCACGACACCCCGCGGGTGCTGGCCGACCGCAACGCCGAGCCGTTTTTCGGCCGCATCGCCACGGCACTCGGGAGCGTCGCCGACGATTACGACGTCATGATCCTCGACTGCCCGCCGCAGCTCGGCTTCCTGACGCTGGGCGCGCTCTGCGCCGCCACCGCGATGCTGGTGACCGTGCATCCGCAGATGCTCGACGTGATGTCGATGTGCCAGTTCCTGCTCATGGCCTCGGACCTGCTCGGGGTGGTGCAGGAGGCGGGCGCCGACCTCGACTACGATTTCCTGCGCTACGTCGTGACCCGCTACGAGCCCTCCGACGCGCCGCAGACCCAGATGGTCGGCTTCATGCGCTCGCTGTTCCGCGAGCGGGTGCTGACTCACCTGATGCTGAAATCGACGGCGATCTCGGATGCCGGCCTGTCGAAGCAGACCCTCTACGAGATCGGCCGCGAGAGCTTCACCCGCGCCACCTACGACCGGGCGATCGAGGCGCTGGACGGGGTGAACGGCGAGATCGAGGCCCTGATGCACCGCGCCTGGGGACGCGTGCCGGCATGAAGCGCAAGGATGCCCTCCGGGCGGCTTTGAGCGCCCGCTCCCAAGAACCGCAACAAGAACCCCAAGCGGAGTTGCCAGCTGGCAACCCGGCCGAGCCGGTGGACATGCCCTCCGAGGCGCCGCGCCCCCTGGTCCGCTCCGGCGCCGTCGGCGCCATGGGGCGCAGCCTCGGGCGCATCGCCAGCGCGGCGGCGGAGGCCCGCGCCATGGTGGCCTCCGGCGACCGGGTGGTCGAGCTCGATCCGGCGCTCATCGACGGCTCCTTCGTGCAGGACCGCCTCACCGGCGATCCGGCGGAGCACGCCGCCTTCGTCGAACTGATCCGCGAGCGCGGCCAGCAGGTGCCGATCCTGGTGCGGCCGCATCCGGGCGTGGAGGGCCGCTACCAGGTGGCCTATGGCCATCGCCGCCTGCGCGCCGCAGCCGAGCTCGGCCGGCCGGTGCGGGCGGTGGTCAAGGCGCTCACCGACGAGGATCTCGTCGTCGCGCAGGGCCAGGAGAACTCGGCCCGGGCCGATCTCAGCTATATCGAGCGGGCCTTGTTCGCGATCGCGCTCGAGGATCGCGGCTTCGACCGCGCCACCATCATGGCGGCGCTCGCGGTGGAGAAGACCCAGCTGTCGCGGCTGATCGGCATCGGCCGGGCGGTGCCGGCGACCATCGTGGCGGCCGTGGGCCCGGCGCCGAAGGCCGGGCGGCCGCGCTGGACGGCGCTGGTCGAGGCGCTGGCGCGGGACGGGGCAGGGGAGGTGGTGAGCCGCATCCTGGCGGTGCCGGATTTTTCGGATTTGTCCTCCGACGACCGCTTCGCCCGGCTGCTCGCTGGCCTCACCGCCCCGGCGCCGCGGCCGGCGCCGTCACCGGCAATCTGGACCAATCTCGGCGGCCGGCCGGTCGTGCGGATCGAGCGCGGCCGCCAGGGCACCCAGCTCACCGTCGACGACACGCTCGAGCCGGACTTCGCCGCCTACCTGATCCAGAGTCTTCCCCAGCTCTACGCCGCATTCGCGGAGTCGAAGACCCGCGACGAGACCGATTAAGGATCGGTCCCACCCTCGACCGGCGGGACGAAGACTCGCCGGTTAGACACACAGATTCACAGGAATCTGGCGCTCTGCTTCGCGAATCGGCCAGACTCGACTCTGCCGATTCGGGTTTCGCGCGTTAGGACTCCGCCAAGCAGAGTCACGATGCGTGCTGAGGCCGGCGCGCATCCCCCGTGCGGAGCCCTTTGGTGGAGATGACGAACCCGCCGCAACCAGGCCAAGAGCCCACAGGCCAAGAGCCTACAAGCCAAGAGCCCACAAGCCAGGAATCCGTCGAGGGCGTCCGCGACGCCGACCTGATCGAGATCGTCGAGAAGGCCCGGGGTAGCGTCGCCTACAAGGCCACGCTCGCCTTCGTGCGCGCCAGCCAGGCCAAGCGCGACGCCGAAATGGAAGCGCGCGAGAAGCTGGTGGTGCTGAAGGCGGAGGCCGAGGCCGAGCGTGCCCGGCTGCCCCGCAATGCCCGCCGCCGTGACATGGTGCGCGAGGTGATCGAGAACGAGCCGGCGGCGCCCGAGAACATCCAGCACATCCACTCGGTCCTGGCCTTGTGCGGCCTGCCGTACCGCGAGCCGAAGGGCGTCACCAACGTCTCGCGGGAATACGGCCGCAACACGCTCGCCATCAATGCCGGCCGGCTCATCAACCCGACCACCGGCGAGATGGAGATGCAGGGGCTGCCCTACGGCCCGAAGGCGCGGCTCCTCCTTCTTCATCTCTGCACCGAGGCGGTGCGACAGCGCAGCCCCAAGGTCGAGGTGGCGCAGAGCATGTCGGGCTTCATCCGCGACATGGGCTTCCCGGTCACCGGCGGCGAGCGCGGCACGCTCAAGCAGTTCAAGGAGCAGCTCAACCGGCTCGCCGCCTGCTCGATGCAGATCGGCCTGTGGGACGGCACCCGCGCCTCGACCCTCAACGTGCCGCCGTTCCGGCAGATGGACGTGTGGCTGCCGCTGCACAACCACCCGGACCAGGGCCTCCTGTGGTCCTCGACCATCACCTTCCATCGCGAGTTCTACGACAACCTGATCCAGCACGCCCTGCCGGTCG
>NZ_LABZ01000369.1 GCF_001043955.1 Methylobacterium tarhaniae
GAGCGCTCGGCATCGAGCGGCAGCACCGAGAAGGTGACGATGTGGTCGCCGAGGAAGTGGTGCCAGGAATTCGGCTGCGTCCAGACCGAGAGGCCGCCGAGCTTGGCATTCGTGAAGTCGCCGAGGAGCTTCCGGCAGGCGGCCTTGGTGTCGAGGGTGTGCGACTCGCCCTCGCCGTCGAGAGGCAGGCGCTCGGTGCGGAAACCCGTCACCATCGTGTCGAGCTCGTCGATCTCCCGCGACGGCAGGCCCTCGGATTCCCACTCGGTGTGGCGGGTCTTGAGCAGGCAGCCGTAGCGTTCGGCATTGGCGCGGTCGTGCTCGTCCATCTCCTCCGGCGCGAAGCCGAAGCCGTAGGCGAAGAGCGGCACGGTCAGCTCGGGATGGTTCGCCCCGCAGTGATAGCACTCGCGGTTGTTCTCCATCGTGAGCTTCCAGTTGCCGGGCTCGATGATGTCCTTCTGGAAGGCGACCTTGGTGTTCCGCACGTTGTGCGGCGCGATGTAGGGCCCGAGCCGCACCGCCATCTCGT